>JAUHVS010000833.1 GCA_030424955.1 bacterium
GCGCCGCGGGCCGCCAGGGCGGCCTCCAGCTCCACGATGCGGGCGTCGCGGTCCATGAGCGCGGCCTCCAGCCCTGTGACGCGCCCGTCGAGGGCGTCGAGCCGGGCGGCGAGATCGGCCGGCACCGCGCCCAGGGCGGCGTCGAGGCGCTGCGTCTCGGCGACCACCGCGGCGAAGTTCGCGTTCATGTCGGCCGAGCGGATGGGGGTCCCCGCCTCAAACGGGTGGGGGACCGCGCCGAGCGGCTGCGCGCTCGCCGCGCCCAGCCCCAGCCACAGCGTGCCGGCGAGCGTGAGGAGGACAGAGGGTCGAAGGGTCATGTGGAGCTCCCGTGCCAGTGTGCCCAAGACATCATAGCTCACATGGGCCGAGGGGGGCGCCAGACATCCACATCGGTCCCACATCAACATCTGGTAGGCTCCCGCGCCGTGACTGCGCCCCCCCAACCCCTGGCCCCCGAGGCCTTCGCCGGTGAGTGCCTGGCCGTGGCCCGGCGCCTGCTCGGCTGCCACCTGGTGCGCGGCGAGGTGGTGGTGCGTATCACCGAGGTCGAGGCCTACCGCTGGCCCGACGACTCGGCGAACCACTGCTTCCGCGGGCGCACCCCCCGCAACGCGCCCATGTTTGGCCCCCCCGGCACGGCCTACGTCTACCGCTGCTACGGCGTGCACCAGATGCTCAACCTGGTGACGCAGCCGGCGGGGGAGGGCGCCGCGGTGTTGATCCGCGCGGCAGAGCCGGTGGCCGGCCACGGGATCATCGCCAGCCGCCGGGGGGGCCGCACAGGCCCCGACAGCCTGGCGGGGCCGGGCCGGCTGGCCGCGGCCCTCGCCATCGACGGCGCGCTGAACGGCCGCTCGGTGTGCGCGCCGGGCGAGCTCCAGGTGTGCGCCGGCCGCCCGCCCGAGCGCGTCCGCTGTGGCCCCCGGGTGGGCATCGACTACGCCGAGCCAGCGCACCGGGACGCCCCGTGGCGCCTGGCCGTGACCGACAGCGCCTGGGTCTCGCACCCCGCGCGATTCACCCACGAGGAGCAGCGCTGATGGCGCGAGTGTCAGGCGGCGCGCAGGGGCGCGCTCAACAGGTGGCCGAGGCGGCCCTGCCCATCTTGGCGGCCGCGGGCGCAGGCCCCTGGCTGGTGGCCAACGACGAGACCGGCCGGATCACCGACGCCCTCGGCGCCACCCCGTGGAGCCGCTGGTATCGGGGCGCGCAGGCGGGCACCCTGGCGCCCCCCGCCGGGCCGTGCGCGCAGGCCGCCCTGCGCATCCCCAAGGATCGCGACGGCCTGGCCTACGCGGCCCACCAGCTCGCCGCGCGGCTGCCCGCCGGCGGGCACCTGTGGGTCTATGGTCACAACGACGAGGGCATCAAGTCGGCCGGCAAGCGGCTGGTGGGGCCGCTCTTCGCCACGGCCGACACCATCGCCAGCCGGCGGCACTGCCGCATCTGGCGGCTGGTGCGCACCGACGCGCCGGCGGCGCCGGGCCTCGACCCGTGGTGGACCCAGCGCGCGGTCCCCGTGGCGGGCGCGCCGCGGCCATGGTGGTCGCTGCCGGGGCTCTTCGCGAAGGGGGGCCTCGACGCCGCCACCGCGCTGCTGCTCGACAGCGTGGCGGCCCACCCCCCGGCGGGCCCGGCGGTGCTGGACTTCGCCGCGGGCACCGGCCTGATCGCGGCCAGCCTCGCGGCGGCCTGGCCCGGCGCGACGCTCACGGCGACGGACGCCGACGCCCTCGCCGTCGAGGCCACCCGGCGCAACGCGCCCGAGGTCGAGGCGGTGGGTGGCGACGCCTGGTCGGCGCTGGCGGGCCGCCGCTTCGACTGCGTGGTCAGCAACCCGCCGATCCACGACGGCAAGGCCGAGGACTTCTCGGCCCTGCGGCAGCTCATCACCGAGGCCCCGCAGCACCTCACCCCCGGCGGCGAGCTGTGGCTGGTGGCGCAGAAGCAGGTGCCGGTGCAGGCCCTGCTGGACCAGGTGTTCGGCCAGGTCAAGCTGCACGCCGACGATCCCCGGTTCCGCGTGTGGCGGGCCCGACTGACCCAGGAGAGAACATGACCCGCGTACCCCCTGCGCCGGCGCGGTGCGCCCGATGACCCTGCGCCTCGACAAGCTGCTGGTGGACCGCGGGATCGGCTCCCGCAAGGACGTGCGGCGCCTGTGCAAGCGTGGCGAGGTCACGGTGGACGGCGAGGCCGTGCACGACTTCTCCACCCACGTCTCGCCGGACGCTGACGTGCGCGTCGAGGGCGAGCCCGTGCTCGCCCAGGCGCTGCTGATCAAGTGGCACAAGCCGGCCGGGGTGCTGACCTCCATGGGCGATCCCATGGGCCGCGCCAGCCTCACGGACGCGGGCCCGCAGGGGCTGCCGCCGGGCTACCACCCCGTCGGGCGCCTCGACGCCGACACCACGGGCCTGCTGCTCTTCAGCCGGGACGGCGCCC
>JAUHVS010000052.1 GCA_030424955.1 bacterium
CGAGCGGGGTCTCAGCCACGCCCTGCGGCCCACCGAAACGCTCCAGCAACGTGAGCATGCTCACTGAGCGAGGGCGCAGGTGCTCCGCCAGCTCCGGCCAGTGCCGGGCCAGGAGCTGCTCCAGCCGGCGCGCGTGGGCGTCCAGCGCGTTGTGATACAGGCTGTGGCACGCCACCCAGGCCCGGTTGTCCCGTCGAGCCGTGGACTCGTATCGCCACAGCGTCGTGCTCCCGTCCAAGTGGAGCTTCGCGATGACCGCGGCCGACTTCCCGTCGTGCCAGCTCGGCACACCGTCGTAGATCTCAGAGGCCAGGTGGGTCTGGTTCGCGCCCGCTCGGTAGACCGGCACGCCCGAACGCTCAAGCTGCCAGCGCAGCGCGTCGCCGTAGGTTGCCGTGGGCTCCAACACTGCCTCCACCGTGTGGTGCGCCTTCAGGCGACCCACGAGGTCGAGGAACTGGCGGGTCTGCTCTGGGTGCTTCCACCGCACGATCCGCGCAATGACGCCTTCGTCGTCGACCAAGGCCGCGAAGAACAGTTCCTTCGCCACATCGATCGCGACCGTGCACCGCCCCCCGCTCAGCCGCTTGTGCACATCAGCGACTGAGATTTCCTCGACATTGACGGCTCGATATCTACGCTTGGCCATGGCGGGGGTGACCTCCCACATGCTGGTTTGCCGAAACCGTTGAGGCGCCCCCGCCACATCGTCTGCAGCAAGACCACCGCTTCCAGAACCCGTTCTGCCACAGCTGACTTCATTCCGTGGTCGATCCCGTAGCTCAGCGCGCCGATCTGGGCCTCGTCGTCGAGCAGGTTCACGTTGTGGAACCGGCCCGCCCAGATGTTGCCGGTGCGGCCATGCTTCTCGTTGATGTATTTCGCGAAGCGTGCCTTGAAGTACCCGTGAAACAGACTGATGGCCTTGGGCCGCGCCGCGCGCACCAGGCAGTGCAGGTGGTTCGACATCACCACGATGTGCGCCAGGGCCACGCCGTAGCGCTTGGCCGCCATGATCACGAAGCCCCACAGCACGGCGCGGTCGTCCGGGGTGAGCTCGCTGAAGCTGTACTCGGCCCGCCGCGTGCGGCTGGTGCACAGGTTCCACACGTTCGGCCGGATGCAGCGCAGGCGGCGCCTGCGGCGCACGTCGCGGCGGTGGGCGTAGTCGCAGGCCATCAGCGGTCGCCCAGGCGAGTGAGGCTCGCCGCAGACCGTTGGGCGGTGCGACCTGTACGCCGCCCGGTGGGCCCGATGCGGTCGACGGTCCGCGCGCCTTGAGCCACGCTCGCCTGCCCGAAGACAGAAGACAGGGGGTCGCCGCGCCCGCACCACAGGTGGGGCCATCGCTGCCAGTGGTTCATCGCCTCGCCCGAGCGCCGTGGGTCTACTGACCTATCGGACAGTCAGGCCAGGTGTTGCGCGGCGCTGGTCGTTTTTCCGGGTTTTCTCGGGTCGGGCGGTCAATCCCGCCTGCGCCCACGGGCCTGCGGGCTCAGGGCGTCCCGCTGGCCGACTCCCTGATATCTGCTTTTCGTTCAAGATGTTACCTCGGGAGATGCCGGGCTCGCAGGTGGGGGCGTTGGTCATGGCACCTGGGGCGACGGCTGGGGTAGCCTGCGGCCGCAACACGGAGGACCGGCCAGCATGTCAGCGGCTTGTGGCGAGGGCAGATCGTGAGACGACGCGCGCTTCAGCGGCTGCGGCGGGCCGCGCCCTGGGCCCAGCTCGGCGTGCTCGGCGCGGTTGGGCTGGTGGCCTGCGCCGACGAGCAGGCCAGGCCGAGCGCGCCGCTCGGCGATGGGGGCGTCGACCAGCGCGTCAGCGGCGCGCCGGACGCCGACCTCGACACGCAGCCGGCGCCAGCGTGTTCGACGCTGGATGACCTGTGCACCGTGGACGGCGAGGTGGGCTGCGGGCGCCTCTTCGGTCGCCCCACGGAGCGCACCGGCCTGCCTGCCGAGGCCTGTGCCCCCGAGTGCGCGTGCGGCGACGGGCGCTGGGCCCCGCCCCCTATCGAGGCCGAGGTGCTCGACGGGCTGCGGGGCTTCGTGCTGGCCAACCCGCCCGAGGCGCTGGCCCAGGATCCCTACCAGACGCCTGAGGCGTACGCGGTGCAGCCGGCAAAGGTGTGCGCGCTGCGCTTCGATGGGGCTGATCCGTCGCTGTACACGCTACAGACGTTCGACGGCCCCGAGGCCGCCCAGGCGGCGGGGGCCCAGATCACCCACTTCGGCGCCTGCGGTCTGTGCTCGTCGCTGCAGGATCTGGCGGTGTACATCGCCATCCCCGATCTCACCCAGCCGGTGCGGCAGTGCGGGGTGCTCGGGCTGGCGCGGGGCGCCGAGGTCCAGCGCGCGTGCATCGCCGAGCTTGGCTTCACCGAGGCCTGCGCCCAGATCTGGTCGTTCAACACCACCCACACGGGGGCGGTGTGTCGCGACGTCTGTCTGCCGCTGCTTACCGCGCCGTACCACACAGAGGACGGCTCCCCGAACGCCTGCATCCAGTGCGACGAGGACCGCAGCGGGCCAGTGTTCAAGGCGGTCTCTGGGCGCACCCGCCGCAACTCGGGCCTGCCGACGGCGTTGTGTCGGCCGTGCGCGGACGTCCGGCCGGTGGACCACAGCTACGGGCCCCGTTAGGCCTGGGCTCGCGCGCCCGAAAAAGGACAGTGCGGATCGCGAGCGTCGGCTCTGCGCTCGCTTGGTCCAGGGCCAGCAGGGTGTTGAGCTTCGCGGACCGAGCCAGAGCGAGCCGCCGCGTCGGATCCAAGGCGCCGCGCGGTCGGCGATGCGCGTTTTGACGGCCTGCTAGAAGAGCCCCATCTGCTCGACCTGGCCCAGCTGCTTCTTCACCAGCCGGCGGGCCTCGTCGGTGAGGTGGGGGCGGCCGCCCAGCCACTTGAGGAAGTCCTCGTCGGCCTCGGCCAGGGCCACGCCGGTGTGTTTGCCCACGCCGATGCGCAGGGTGCCATCGTCGCGGTCGCGATACAGCTGGCGGCCCAGCTCGGCCTCCTCGACCTGCATACGCTCGATGAGCTCGGCCTGCCTCGCGAAGGCGGCCTCGACGTCGTCGGGGATGATGCCCGCGGCCACCATACGCAGCAGCAGCAGGCCGACGGCCAGGCTGTCGGCGTCGGCGGTGTGCGCCCGATCCTCGGGCAGGGTCACGCCGTACAGCTCAGCCACGTTCACCAGCTTGCGCGACCGGATGCCCCGGTGGAACCAGTTGGCGAACACGAAGGGGTCCAGAGAGCGCGGCAGGGTCCAGCCGAGCCCGTGGCGCGCGTTCTCGGCGTCGATGATGCGCTTGTCGAACCACAGGATGTTGTAGCCCACCAGCACCGGGTTCAGCTCGTCGAGGTGGCGCTTGAAGCGCGCGGCCACCGCGGGCCAGCGCTCGGCGCCCTCGATGTCCTCGTTGCGGATGCCGTGCACGTTGGTGGCCGACGCGGGGATGTAGCGGTCGGGGTGCACCAGCGCCCGCAGGCCCGGCGGGTGCTCGGCGCCGCCCAGCAGGTAGGCGCCGCCCAGCTCGATGATGCGGTCGTCGGTGACGTCGGTGCCCGTCGTCTCGGTGTCGATGGCGAGCAGCAGCGCCCGCGAAAGCGGCGGCATCGATGACTCTCCTGGAGGGGGCGTTGAGCCTAGCACGGGCCTGGGGGCGGGCCAACCAGCCCCCCGGCCCGGCGGGATCAGCGGTGCAGGAAGGGGTGGGCGTCGGGGCCGGCGCTGCTCAGGTCGGCCACGCGGATGCCGTGCACCAGCTCGATGCTGGGCCGCGCCTCGGCCAGGCCGAAGCCACCGCCCGAGAGCACGTCCTCGTAGACCTTGGTGTGCAGGTCGTCGAAGCCCGTCGAGAAGTCGAACTCGCCGTGCTCGCCCAGCGACAGGCCGCGGTAGGCGTGCTTGCCGCTCGCCAGCCAGCCGTCGGGCAGGTCGTTGACGTTGATCGACAGGAACCACCGCACCCGCGCGCCCTCAAGCTCCAGCACGCCCGCCAGCCGGTCGTCGGCCCGCAGGTGCACCGTGCTCGACTCCACCGCGCCGAAGAGCCACAGCAGCATGTCGAAGAAGTGCACGCCGATGTTGGCGGCCAGCGAGCCCGACTTCGCGGGATCGCCCTTCCACGAGTGGTGGTACCAGGGGCCGCGCCGCGTGACGTAGGTCAGCGTGATGTCGGCCTTCTTGCCGCTGGGGTTGGCGGCCATGCGCTCTTTGAGGCGCTGCACCTCGTCGTGCAGCCGAAGCTGCAGCACGGTGTAGATGCGCTTGCCGAACTCGTCCTCGATCTCGGCGAGCTGGTCGAGGTTCCACGGGCTGAGCACCAGCGGCTTCTCGCAGATGGCGTCGGAGTGCACGCGCATCGCGAGCCGGCAGTGGGCGTCGTGCAGGTAGTTCGGCGAGCAGATGCTCACGTAGTCCACGCCCTCGCCGCGGCGGCGCATCTTCTCGAGGTGGCGGTCGAACCGCTCCACCTCGGTGAAGAAGCGGCACTCGGGGAAGTACCGATCGAGGATGCCCACCCCGTCGTAGGGATCACAGGCCGCCACCAGCTGGTTGCCCGAATCGTGGATGGCCCTCATGTGGCGGGGGGCGACGTAGCCCGCCGCACCCAACATCGCGAATCGCTTCATCATCATCGACCTCGTCAGCGCGCGCGCATCATGCGCGGGATCGACCCCAGAGGCCACCGGGAAGGCTCAGGCCGCCCCAAAAAGCGGGCGAAACAGGGGGCCCGCCACGGCCGCTCAGCGCCGCGCCACGCTCACGGTCACGGTGGTCAGGCCCGGCTCGGCCCACCGGTGCTTGTAGGGCATGTCGGTGCCCAGATCGTAGGCCGCGACGCCCTCGGCACACAGGCCCTCGATCATCGCGAGCTGGGCGAGGTTGCCCGGCGCCCAGGCCCGGAAGCGGTCGTCGAAGCTCACCTGCAGCCCGCGGTAGGTGTCGCCCATCACCCCGCCCACGCAGAAGGCCACGTCCTCGCCGTCGCGGGTGATCAGCACTGCCCGCAGCGTCCCCCGGCGGGCCAGCCGGGGCAGCATGTCGGCGTAGAAGGCCCGGGCAGGCCCCGCGTTGACCCCCTCCCCCGCCAGGCCCTTCCACGAGGCGCCCTCGACGGCCATCACCCGCGTCAGCAGGGCGGCCGCGTCAGCCACCGCCGGGGCGTAGGTGGTCACGAAGCCCTCGGCCGCCGCCTTGCGGGCGGCGCGGCGCACGCTCGCGCGGAACTTGGCCGACCGCCGCGACAGGAAGCCGTCCACGCCCCCCTCGAGGCTGGCGGTGCGCCGCGGGCACTCGGGGCCCAGCCCCAATCGATAGCGCCCGCCAAAGCGCCGCAGGATGGCGTCCCACCAGGGGCCGCCCTGCGCGATGCCCATGACGAACAGCGCAGCCAGGTCGTGGGCCTCGCCCCAGAGGTCGTCCAGCAGGGCCACCAGGCCCGCCACGTCGGCCCCGGCGAAGGGCGCCGCCAGGCCCCAGCTCGCCTCGATGGGCACCGCCACCCGCCCGCCCACCGCCTGCAGGGCCATGAGCGCCACCGTGCCCACCCCCGGCGCGTGCGCGATGAGCGGCGTCGCCTCGGGCGCGAAGGCCCGCTGCGCCGGCAGCACCCAGTCCACCGATGAGCAGAACCGATCGATCTGCGGCGTGCGCGCGAGGGCGTCATCGAAGCTGGGCTGCAGGGCGTCGAGCCCTGCGTAGTCGAGCCTGCGCATGCCCGCAGGGTGCCCGAGGCGGCGGGTCAGGCGCGAGCCTCGCGGCGACCCCGCCGCCCGTGATACGCAGCCCCCCCTGGGCGCGCCCGCCGCGCCCCCGACCCGAGGCGGCCCGTGTACGACGCCGATCAGCACCACCTGCCCGACGATCCGCCCGTGCGGCTGTGGCAGTGGATCACCGAGGGGCCGCTGGACCTCACCCAGCCCCCCGCCGAGACGGGCCTGGACGCTGCCGGCTGGGCCGCCGTGCGCGCCCACGACGGGCTGTGGGTCAACGGCCACCCCGGACTGGACGCCGCCGAGGCCGGCAGCCGGATCCAGGTGTACGCCTACGCGCAGCCGCCGCCGGCGCTCGACGCCCTGCCCCTGAAGATCCTGCTCAACCGCGACGGCGTGGTCGCCGTGGACAAGCCCGCCGGGCTGTCCACCCAGCGCACCCGGGCGAGCGCCCTGCGCTGCCTGCAGGCGCTGCTGGTCGAGCGGCTGGGCGACCCCGGGCTGCGGGCCGTACACCGGCTGGATCGCGGCACCAGCGGCGTGGTGCTCTTCGCCCGCGACCGGGCCAGCACCGCCGCGCTGCACGCCCAGTTCCGCCGCCGCACCGTCGAGAAGCGCTACCGCGCGCTGGTGTCGCCCGCCCCCGCCGAGGACAGCTTCACCGTGTCGGCCGCCCTCGGCCGGATCCCCGGCGCTGGCCCCCGCCCCGCACACCTGCGCATGGGCGTCGGCGACGGCCCGGACGCGCGGCCGAGCGAGACCCATTTCAAGGTCTTGGGTCGCCGCGAGGCCCGCGCGGCCGTCGAGGCCCACCCCGTCACCGGCCGCACCCACCAGATCCGCGTGCACCTCGCCCACGTGGGCTGCCCGATCCTGGGGGATGAGCTGTACGGCGACGCCCACAGCGCGCCGCGGCTCATGCTGCACGCCGCGCGGCTCACCGTGACCATCGGGGGCATGCCCACCGTGCTCGAGACGCCTGCGCCCGCGGGGTTCTCGCTGTGGCGTCGGCTCGACTGACGCAGCGGCGCAGGCGTGTGACCGGCGCCGTGGGGGGCGCAGGGTCGACGGGATAAAGCGGGGAGAGGGCGCCGCCGCCAGGCCACCTGGGTGAGGCGGCGGGGGGCGCCCGCTGGGCGCGGGGTGAGGCTGACGGGCGGGCCGTGAGGGCGCGCCCCTCAGCCACTACTGGCGGGGCTTGAGGTCCAGGCTCCAGCCCACGAGGGTGCCCAGGTCGCCACCGGCGGTGTCCACCACCTCGAGGACCCAGGTGCCCGCGGCGGGCTTGCCCGCGAAGGCCTCGATGCGCTGAGCCTCGATCACGATGTCGTCGGCGTCGTCGCCGGTCTTGTCGTGGATGACCGCGACGCTGCCGTCGGGGTGCACCAGGCGCACGGTGAGGTCGCCGATCCAGGTGTGCTCGATGAGCAGGCCCAGCTCAACCTCGTCGAGGATGAAGCCGGGCTCCGCCTCGATCTGCAGGCTGCTCACGATGCCCGCGGGGTCGTTGTCGGGGATGGCGATCTCGGTCTCGTTGCTGGCCTGGATGGGCGCGCGGCCCTCCTGCGGGATGCAGGCGCCGTGCTCGGCGCAGTCGCTGTCGGCGCAGTCCAGGTCGCCGTCGCCGTCGTTGTCGACGCCGTCGTCACAGACCTCGGGCTCGGCGCAGGCGGCGTCGGCCGCACACTCGCTGTCGTCGCAGTCGATCTGGCCGTCGCGGTCGTCGTCCAGCCCGTTGCCGCACAGCTCGGGCCCCAGGTCGACGGTGGGCTCGTTGGCGCCCACGATGCTGCCGTACTCCTCGACGTAGCGCATGCTCAGCCAGCCGTAGCCGTCGCCCTTCGGGTTCTTGTTCCCGAAGCTGCCCGTGCCCCAGCTGTTCTTGATCAGGAAGAAGCCCTTCTCGGTGATGGGCTCGCCGTTGGCGTCGAGGACCTGCTCGCCGGCCTCGTCGAGGATCGGCACCTCGAGGTCGTCATCCCAGCCCACGAGCAGGATCGAGTGGCCCGCGCGCTTCTCGAGGCTGAGCTCCTTGTCCTTGGCGTTGGGGTAGAGCACGTAGCCCTGGGCCTTGTACTCGCTGCTGACCGGGATCTTCGACCCGCCGTGGTTCCACGACTGGTAGAAGAAGGTCATGCCGGCCGCCACGGCCTGCTTGTTGGTGTACATGAAGGCCTTGATGTTCTTGGCCCGGCTGCTGACCCAGCGGCTGCGCGGCAGCTTCCAGCGCTTCGCGCTCTTGACCTCTTCGCTGGGCTCACCGTTGGTGTAGCACAGGGTCGGGCGGTCATCGCCGGTGCAGCGCTCGTCGTCGGCCGTGGTCCAGCCGGACGGCTGGTAGGGCTCGGTGGCCTCATCCACGATGCCGAAGCGGCTGATGGCGTCGAGGTTGCTCGACGCGTTGCTGCCGCCCGTGGTGCGGAAGGCGCCGACCTCGAACTTCACCGACCACTGGAGGAACTGCTCCGAGAAGTCGGGATCGAGGATCGTGCCCTCCTTGATGTACAGGTGCTCCATCAGCGCGACGGTGCTGAAGATGCTGCACACGCCGCGGCGGCCCTGGCTCTTGACCGGGCTCTGGAACTCCACCAGGTCGAACTGCTTGGGCATGACCTGGTCGGCCTTGGGCTCGTCCGGCAGGTCGCCGTTGCTCGGCGCGCCCTCGAGCAGGACGTCCGCGCTCTGCAGCGGCGGCTCATCGCTCGGATCGGCGCCCGGCGGCGTGCTGAGATCATCGGCGCCGCTATCGCAGGCGGCGAGCCCGAAGGCGAGCAGGACGGCGAGCCAGCCCAGGTGACGGTTCATGCGCATAACAGCCTCACAGCGGTGAACGGCGGCGCCCCCCACGGCGCGCTCGACGCGGCAGTCTAGCAAACCGCGGGCCATCGCGAGAAATCCATCGCCGTTGGGCTCAGGGGCCACCATGGCCAGTGCACTCGCCAGTCCCCCCCCGCGGTGAGGTGGCGACTGCGCCATCCACCGGCCCGCCGCGCCCCCGGCGGCCCCCCCACGCGCCAGCGGTTGCGCCGGCCGCCGCAGTGGTGGATCGTCCGCTGGCATGCTCGCCACCCTGCACACCGCCTTCCACGACCGGCACGCCCGCAGTTATCAGGTGCTGGAGACCGTGATCTACGGCCTCATCGCGCTGTCGGTGGTGCTCTTCAGCGTCGAGCTGTGGCTGGGCCCCGAACACCCCGCCTTCTCCATCCTCGAGGCCGTCGACCAGGGCCTGGCCCTGCTCTTCGTGGCCGAGTACACCCTGCGGCTCGCCAGCCACCGGCCCCCCACCGTCGACTTCTTCGTGCCCTCGGTGGCCAGCCGGCTGCGCACCCACCTGTGGGGCCGCCTGCGCTTCGCGCTCAGCCCCATGATGCTCGTGGATCTGATCACCGTGCTGGCCGTCGCGCCCCAGCTGCGCGGCCTGCGCGCGGTGCGGCTGCTGCGCCTGCTGCGGGCCGGCCGCGTGTTCCGCTACTCCAACCCCTTCGGCAGCCTCACCCGCGCCTTCGCCGAGAACCGGCTGCTGTTCGCCTTCGGGCTGTCCCTGGTGGGCGCGGCGACGGTGGTGGGCGGCCTGAGCCTGTACCTGGTGGAGCGCGGCGCCCCCACCAGCGGGGTCAAGACCATCGGCGACGGCCTGTGGTGGGCGCTGGTGACCCTCACCACCGTCGGCTACGGCGACATCAGCCCGGTCACGGGCATGGGGCGCGCCCTGGGCTCGCTGCTCATGATCTCGGGCATGTTCAGCCTGGCGCTGTTCGCGGGCCTGGTGGGGCACGCCCTGTTGAACGCCGTGCTGGGCATACGCGAGGAGCAGTTTCGCATGAGTCACTACGTCAACCACCTGGTGGTCTGCGGCTACGACCCGGGCGCGCGCCTGCTGCTCGACGCTGTGCTGTCGGAGGTCGATCCCCGCGACACCACGGTGGTGCTCTTCGGCGAGGGCGAGCGGCCCCGCGACGTCCCCCCGGACTTCGTGTGGGTGAGCGGCGATCCCACCAAGGAGGCCGAGCTCGACAAGGCCCGCATCGCCCACGCCCGCGCGGTGATGGTGATCGGCGCGCGCTCCATGCTGCCGCAGCACGCTGACGCCCGCACGCTGCTGACCCTGTTCACCATCCGCCGCTACTGCTCGGCGGCCAACCTGCCCCGGCGCCGCCCCGTGTACGTGGTGGCCGAGGTGCTCGACGCCGAGAACGTGGAGCACGCGACCAGCGCCGGGGCCGACGAGGTCATCCAGACCACCCGCCTGGGCTACGATCTGCTGGCCCACACGCTGGTGGCCCCGGGCACCGGCGCGGTCATGAGCGCCGTCGCCTCCGCCGGCGCCCACAGCGTGTTCGTCGGGCGCCTGCCGGCCGACATGCCCCCCGGCCCCTTCGGCGAGGTGGCGCCCCGGGTGAAGGCCCGCACCGGCGCCCTGATCATCGGCCTGCGCAGCGCCGACGGGGTCGACGCGCTGGCCCCCCCGGACGACGCGCCCGTCACCGCCGACGCGCAGCTGCTGTACCTGGCCATGTCGCCCATCCTCGACCCATGAGGGGGCCCGGCCGGCCGCTGGGGTGGGCGCTGGTCCTTTGCTACGCGCTGCTGGCCGGTGGCCCGCTCGGCTGCCGCAGCACCCCGCCGCAGGCGGCCGCGCGCGACGCCCGGATCCTGGACGCGGCGCCCCGCGACGCAGCGGGGCCCGGCGACGCGGCGGCCCCGGACGCCAGCGACCTGGACGCCAGCGGCCCGGACAGCGCCCCCCCGGACGCCACGGGCGACGCCAGCGCGCCGGACGGTGCCCGCCGCGACGCCCAGCCTTTGGACGCGGCGACGGTGGACGCGGCGCCCGGCGACGCCACCACCGATCGCGCCCCCGCCCGGTACCTCGCCTTGGGCGACTCCTACACCATCGGCGAGCGGGTCGCGCCCGGGCAGCGGTGGCCGGTCCAGCTCGCGAACCGCCTGCGCACCGCCGGCGTCCCCATCGATCCGCCCGAGATCATCGCGCGCACCGGCTGGGACGTGGGCCAGCTCATGCGGGCCGTCGAGGCCGCAGCGCCAGCCCCCGACGCCGCGCTCGTCTCGCTGCTGATCGGGGTCAACGATCAGTTCCGTGGCGGCAGCGCGGCGGCCTACCAGCCCGCGTTCCGCGCCGCCCTGGCCCAGGCCATCGCCCTGGCCGGCGATCCCTGCCGGGTGGTGGTGCTGTCGATCCCCGACTACGGGTTCACGCCCTTCGGGCGGGGGGA
Source organism: bacterium (assembly GCA_030424955.1). Taxonomy (GTDB): domain Bacteria; phylum Myxococcota_A; class Bradymonadia; order UBA7976; family UBA1532; genus JACKDL01. The sequence continues at coordinate 10,960 of JAUHVS010000052.1, forward strand.
CCAGCCACGGATCTCGGCGGCCCTCGACGCCTTCAACGCCGTCAACCGCAGCGAGACGCTGGCCGCAGGCGCCCGCTACGTGGACATCGTGGCGGTGTCGCGCCAGGGCCTCGCCGATCCGGCGCTCGTGGCCGCGGACGGCCTGCACCCCAGCGGCGCCCAGTACGCCGCGTGGGCCGAGCAGGCGCAGCCAGCGGCCGCGCTGGCCCTCGCCGGCTGCCCAGACCGCTGAGGCCCCGCCCAGGGACCGCACGGCGGTCACCACACAGTGGGAGTCGGCGGCCGCAATCTGCTATCATTTCATGGCTGACCGAGGGTCAGCGTGGTGAGCGCCATGCGCACACCGTCGGGCTCCCTGTGGGAGCGCGCTTTTCACCGAAGCCCATTCGACCCGAGCCGAATGGAGAGTTGGACGCGTCGTGTCTCGCGAAGTCTGGATGCGCGGCAGACTGGGCCTGTTGGGTGTGCTCGCCCTGGGCGCGGTCGGCTGCTTTGAGCTGGCCCCACTCCCCCCCTGCGAGTTCAACGAGCAGTGCGGCGAGGGCCAACGCTGCGATCTGGAGACCGGCAACTGCGTGAAGCAGGCGGGCGGCGGCACCACGCCCCTGCCCCGCGCCGACGCCGGCCCGCCGCCCACCCCACCGACCCTCGACTGGGTCTACATCCAGGGCGCCGAGTACACGATGGGCATCGACGAGGGGGTGCCCAACGCCGATCCGGCCCACACCGTGCGCCTGAGCAACTTCTTCATCGCCCGCACCGAGGTCACCGTCGCGCAGTACCGCGAGTGCGTGGCCGCCCAGGTGTGCCGCGCCCCCCGCGCCGGCGCCAACTGCAACTGGGACCTGCCCGAGTCCAACGGCCACCCTATCAACTGCGTGACCTGGTACGACGCCCGCGCCTTCGCCGGCTGGGTCGGCGGCCGGCTGCCCACCGAGGCGGAGTGGGAGTTCGCGGCCCGCGGCGCCGGGCTGGACGTGACCTGGCCCTGGGGCGACACCGAGCCGAACTGCGCCACCGCCGCCCTGGGCGGCCCCGCCACGGGCTGCGGCCCCGCGGGCACAGCGCCCGTCTGCGACCGGCCCGACGGCCACACCCCCACGGGGCTGTGCGACATGGCGGGCAACGTGGCGGAGTGGGTCTTCGACACCTTCCGCGGCGACTACTCCGGCGCCCCCGACAACGGCGATCCCGTGCAGGGCGCCGAGAGCGACCCCCGGGTGGTGCGGGGCGGCGGCTGGAACGCCGAGTTCGAGGCCCTGCGCACCCGCGCCCGCGCCGAGCGCACGCCCAGCGACTGGGAGAGCACCCTGGGCTTCCGCGTCGCGCGGGACTGACCCCCGGCGCGCCCACCCCGCCGGCGACCGCCTGGGCCCCGCGGCCCGCCCCCCCGCCCTGTCGAGATGCTGACGCTGCACACTGGCGCGCCGCCCCCCGCCTGGGGGAGACTCGGCCAGTCATGCTGAACCGGATCATGCGACTGCAGCGGCAGCTCCGCGCGCGCCCCACGGACGCTCGTCTGTGGTGCGAGCTGGGCCGCGCGCGCATCCAGATGGGTCAGCTCAGCGACGCCGCCGCCGATCTCGGCAAGGCCCTGGAGCTGGCCAACCGCCAGCCGGACGTGTGGCTGGCCGTCGGGCAGGGCTGGCTCGACCTGGGCCAGCTCGACCGCGCCCGCGAGGCCCTGGGCACCGCCATCCGCCTCACCCCCGACAGCGTCAACGCCCACCTGGCCCTGGGCCGCACCCTGCAAGGGCTGGGTCAGCACGAGGCCGCCGCCACGGTGTTCTCGGTGGCCGTGTGGCTCGACGGCACCGACGGGCGGGTGCGGGCCGGCCTGGCGCAGACCCTCATCAAGCTCGACGCCTACGAGGCCGCCGAGGTGCAGCTGCACGCCGCCCTCGATGACGATCCCCAGGCCATCGAGCCCTGGCTGGTGTGGGCCGATCTGCACCACGCCCGCGCCGACGCCGCCGGCAGCATCGAGGCCCTGCAGCGCGCCTTCGCGCTGGATCCCCGCGACCGCCGGGTGGGGCTGCGGCTGGCCGACGAGCTGATGCTGCAGGGCCGGCACCACGAGGCCTTCAGCGTGCTGCAGGAGCTCAAGGCCCACTGGCCGGACGACGGCGCCGTGCTGACGGCGGTGGGCCGCACCGAGGCCGCCCTGGGTCGCCTGGAGTCCGCCGTGGGCACCCTGCGGCGGGCCGCCAGCCTGGGCGCGGACGAGGCCTGGGCCCCCCTGGCCGATCTGCTGATGGCCCACGGCCGCGACGACGACGCCGTGGAGGCCCTGCGCCAGGCCCACCGCGCCTTCCCCGATGACGGCGACGTGGCCGTGCAGCTGGGCGAGTCGCTGATCGACAGCGAGGCCTTCGACGACGCCGTCAAGGTGCTGGCCCGCGCGGTGATGTCGAACCGCGAGGACCACCGCCTGCACGACCTGCTGGGCCGCATCGTCGGGCCCGCCGCCGCCTTCGATCTGGGCGAGCTGCCCGACGACGAGGACGCGCCCCCCATCGTCGCGCGGCCGGCGGCCCGCCCCCTCAGCGGGCCCACCAGCCTGAGCGGGATCACCGACGACGCCGCCATCGCGGGCGATCTCAGCCACTTCAGCCTGGTGGATCTGCTGGAGTTCCTGCGGCTGAACCGGCGCACGGGCATCCTGCGCGCGGCCAGCAAGCACGGCGTCGGCGAGCTGATGCTGGTGGAGGGCCGCCTGGCGGGCGCGAGCACCACCAACACCGACCGCCTGGGCGACCGCCTCGCGCAGGCCGGCTTCGTGCGCCCCGAGGCCCTGGCCGAGGCCATCGCGCTGCAACAGAGCCTGCCGGAGCAGGAGCCCCTGGGGCGCATCCTGCTGGAGCGCGGCGAGGTCGCGCCCGCCGATCTGCGCCAGGTCATCGCCGATCAGGTGATGGGCGCCATCACCGAGGTCATGGGCTGGGACAGCGGCCGCTTCGCCTTCGAGGCCGACGAGCTGGTGCGCGACCGGGTGCTGCACCCCGCGCTGGAGCTCGACACCGGCCAGATCATGCTCGACGTGCTGCGGATGCTCGATGAGGCCGCCCACCGCGCGCAGCAGCAGGCCTGACGGGCTGTTCAGGTTCGCGGACCGAGCCAGCGCGAGCCGGCGCCGACGATCTCGGCGATGACGCCGGCGATGGGAGCGCGGCGCAACAGCCTGCTGGTCCGGCGTGGGCCCGCCGGGCTCAGCCAGCCACCCGCGCCACCACCCACGCGAAGAGCACCAGCCCCAGACCGGCGAGCAGCAGCCACGGCCAGTTGCGCGGCGGCGTGGGCAGCGGCGGGCGCCCGGGCGGCGCCGCGCCGAGGGACTCCGGCGGCGGGGGCGCGGGGGGCGCCGGCACAGCCAGCTCGGGCAGCCGGATGCCCGAGACGCTCATCAGCGCCCGCTGCATGGCGGCCGCGCTCTGGAACCGGCTCTCGGGGCGCTTGGCCAGCGCGCGGTCCACCAGGGCTGCGACGCCGCCCGACACCTGCACCCCTGGGTTGGCGAAGTTGAGGCTGGGCACCGACGACAGCAGGTGCTCCCGGCTCAGCGCCTCGCCCGAGTGCCCCTCGAAGGGCGCCCGCCCCGTGAGCATGTGGTAGAGCATCACCCCCGCGGCGTACACGTCGGACGGGGGACCGCCACGGCCCGCGGCGATGCGCTCCGGCGCCATGTAGCGCAGCCGCTTCGCCGCCAGGTGGGGCTGGATCGAGGCGAGCTGGGCGGCGATGGGCTCGCCGTCGCCGCCGTGGATCGGCCGCAGCTTCACCCCGTCGTCCCAGCCCAGGAACACGCCCGACGGCTCCGGCGCCAGGCTCAGCAGCCCGGAGCGGTGGGCGTGGTCGAGGGCGTCGAGGACCTGAAGCGTGATGGCCACCGCTCGCTCGACGGGCAGGGGCGCCCCCTCGTTGAGCACCTCGCTGAGGGGCTGGCCCTCGTTGAGCTCGCAGACGAAGTAGGGGGCGCCGTCGGGGGTGCGGCCCGCCCCGTACACCTTCATCAGGCGGGGGTGGTCGAGCTGCCGGATGCGGGCGAAGCGCTGCTCCGCGTCGGCGGCGTCCTCGCGGGCGTCGATGCGGATGGCCACCTGCCGGCCGCCGCCCTCGGCGAGCCAGACCACGGTGCCCTCCCCCACGCCGAGCAGCTCCTGCAGGGTGTACACCCCCAGGCGCGTCCCGCTCAGGTCGGCTGGTCCTTCGCGCTCCACCGACGGCCACTCCCCGCGTCGCCACCTCGTCCGCGACGAGCTTACAGTCTCTCGGTCGTAAACCGCAGAGCACAAAGCTTCAAGTTTCCACCCCGGCCCCCGCCGGACGGCCTGGCGCCGGCCCGCCCCTGGGCGTCGCCAGCCTTGACCCTCGCCGGGTGGGGTGTCGAAATGCCGAGCGTCGCGCCCCAGCCCCGAGGAGCCCCCCATGAGCACCCCCCCGATCGACGAGCGAACCGAGATGAGCCGCGAGGCCCTCGAGAAGGCCATCGTCGAGCACGTGCGCTTCACGTGCATGAAGGAGATCGACCAGGCGACGGGCCGGGACTGGTACACGGCCCTGGCGCACGCCGTGCGCGACCGCCTTACGGACCGGTCCCTCGCCACCCGCCGGGCGTACCGGGACGGCCAGCAGAAGCGGGCCTACTACCTGTCCGCCGAGTTCCTGCTGGGCCGCGCCCTGGCGCACAACCTCATCAACCTGGACCTGTTCGACGCCGCCCGCGCCGTGTTCGCCGATCGGGGCCTCGACCTGCACGCGATCCTCGAGGAGGAGCACGACCCCGGCCTGGGCAACGGCGGCCTGGGCCGCCTGGCGGCGTGCTTCCTCGACAGCATGGCGACCCTGGGCCTGCCCGGCTTCGGCTACGGCATCCGCTACGACTACGGCATCTTCGAGCAGCACATCGAGGACGGTGTGCAGGTCGAGAAGGGCGACGACTGGCTGCGCGACGGCAACCCGTGGGAGCAGCCGCGCTACGAGCACACCGTGCCGGTGAAGTTCTACGGGCACGTCGTCGAGCGCACGGACGACGCCGGCAACTTCGACGTGCAGTGGGTCGACACCCAGCAGGTGCTGGGCGTGCCGTACGACCTGCCCGTGGCGGGCTACGGCAACAACACCGTCAACACCCTGCGCCTGTGGTCGGCGAAGGCGAGCGAGCCCCGCGGCGGCCTGGCG
>JAUHVS010000053.1 GCA_030424955.1 bacterium
TGGACGATCGGGCCCGGCCGTCAGGGGGCGGGGCAGGGGGCGGCGGGCGCCGCCCCGGGGGGCGCGTGGGCGCCCAGGCGCCTTACTGGCAGGCGTTCGCGAGGCCCGGGGTGGGCTCGGCGGCGGCGAAGTCGGCCGCGTTGTCGTCGGTGTCCACGCCGTTGGCGCAGCGGGCGATGGTCTCGTTGGTGCCGTTGTTGCTCTCGCGGGCCAGGGGCGCGTCGCCCTCGCTGACGTAGGGCATCCAGCCCTCGTAGCCCAGGCCGTCGACGAAGTCGCCCGCGCCGTTCATCAGGCGCACACCGTCGGGGCTGCCGTTCTGGATGCTGCGGGTCAGCTCGGTGCGCAGCACGTCGGCGGGCAGGGCGTCGAGCACCTTGCGGCGGCCGATGACCAGGTAGCCCTTGGGCTGCAGGGTGCGCACGTCGCCGGCGCCCTCGATGCCCGTCGACAGGCTGACGCTGTGGTAGACCTCGCCGTTCGCGCCGTTGACCAGCTCCACCACGAAGCCGTCCAGGGCCACGGCCTCGTCGCCCGGGTTGTAGAGCTCGATGAACTCGCCGTCGTCCGCCCCGGGCTGGTCGTAGTCGATCTCGTTGATGACCAGGGTGCCCTCGGCGGTGGGGGCGGGCTCGGTGCTGCTGCTGGCGTCCAGGCCCAGGTCGCGGCGGGCGGCGCTGACGGCGGCGCTCAGGGCGTCCAGGTCGGGGCCGGCGGGCAGGCGCTCGGGGGCGAAGCCCGTGAAGCTGACCTCACCCTCCCAGCGGGTGCTCGCGTCGGGGGCGCTGCAGTTCCAGTTGCTGCCGGTGCCGCGGGTGCAGGTGTAGGCGCCGCAGGTGTAGACGGGGTTGCGCCAGGTGCAGCCGTTCATGTTGGTGCGCACGCTCGTGCAGGCGCTGGTCAGGGTGTGCTCGGTGCGCCAGCTGCTCGACAGCTCGGGGTCGCTGATGCGGTCCCAGAAGTTGCCGCTGATGTCGAGCACGCCGTTGATGTGCCAGGCGTCCACCTGCCAGGTGTCGCCGTTGCCCACCACGTTGCTGCCGTTGATGCGGCTGTCCTCGTGCAGGCTGTCGGCCTCGATGACCAGGCCGGCGCCGTTGCCCTCGATGTTGCTGCCCTCGATGACCACCAGCTGCGGCGCGAGGATGTGCAGGCCCTGCTCGGCGTTGTTGACGATGTCACAGCTCACGAACTTGGGATCGCGGGGCCAGGTGCGGGGCGGCGCGGGGGCCGGCCGGCTGGGCGTGGTGGCCGCGGGCATGGCCGGGCAGGTGAACCCGGGGTGCACGCCGCCGTCGGGGCCGGTCACCGACACGCCCTTGCCGTTGCCGGCGATGGTGGTGTCCTCGAACTCGTACTCGGCGTTGTCGAAGTGCATGCCGGTGCGGAAGCCGCTGACCACCGCGTTCGCGATGCGGCTGGCGCCGGTGGCGTCGGCGTCGAGGCCCACGCCGGTGTCGGCGCCCTTGCCCAGGATGACCACGTCCTCGCCGTTGACGACGGCGGCCTCACCCTGCGCGATGCCGTGGTCGACGGCCTCGATGCGCACGTGGTCCAGGCGGTTGTCGAGGCTCTCGGGGCCGAAGCGCAGGCCCAGCTCGCCGTGGTTGATGTCGACGTGCTCGAAGCGGCTGTTGTTGCCCTTGACGTCGAAGCCGACGGCGGCCTTCTCGACGAAGGCGTGGCGCACGCTGTGGTTGTCGCCGTTGAGCTGTACGCCCTTCCAGCCGTCCCGCAGGGCGGTGAAGACGATGGGGTGGGTGTCGGTGCCGATGGCCTGCAGGGTGCCGTCCACCTGCAGCGCGACGTCCCCGTAGCTGCCCTCGCCCAGGAAGTTGCCCTGCACGGTGACGCCCGGGTTGATGGTCAGGACGGCGCCGTCCTCCACCAGGGTGTTCTCGAGCAGCACGATGTTGCAGCGGCTCCAGGTCTCGTCGCCGACCACGGTCTGGCCCTGGATGTAGCGGGTGCCCGGCAGGCAGACGCCCTGCTCGACGGGGCGCATGCACTGGAAGTTCGTGCCGGCGCAGGAGAGGTTCACCTGGTACTGGCCAGCGCCCGGGTCGTTCCAGCTCGAGAAGATGACCAGGTAGCGGCCGTCCTCGGGCACGAGCAGCTCGGGCAGATCGGCCTCGACGCCGGCGTCGGTGTCGTCGCTGGCGGCCAGCTTGCGGCCCTTGTCGTCGCCGCGGATGGGCCCGTAGATGGCGGCCACGGTGTCGAGGCCCTCGCCGAAGCGGGCGTCGAAGCTGTCGGCGCCGGCCTGGGTGGCCAGGTTGACCTTCACGCTCGCGCCGGCCTTGGCCTCGAAGGTGAAGCCGTAGACGCGGACGCGGGGGTCGAACTTGCCCTGGATGGTGCTGTCCAGGTCGATGTCGTCGAGGATGTGCGCGTTCTTGACCTGGTCGGCCTTGCCGCCGCTGAGCGCGAGGTCGTCGAAGGGCGTCGCGACGTCGGCGCCGTTGACCTGGGTGGGCTCGGCGCAGCCGGCGAGCCCGGTGGCCGCGAAGGCCAGGCTGAGCGCGGTGTGCTTGATGTGACGGTTCATGTTCATCCCCTCTCTGGTGCGCGGTGTCGCGCTTGACCGGTAGGGGGCGCCTCTCGTGAACGCCCCGTTTGACGCTGCGGAACCTACCGGGCGGCGCCCCCGCCGCCAGTGACCGGGCGCGCCATTGGCGTGACCGATCGCGCCGGTGGTGGGCCGGGCATGTCCCATCGCGCCAACGGGCTGTCCGATCGCGCCAGGGCGCGCCGGGCGGGCCGCTCAGCCGTCGCGTTGGGGCGGCGGTCCGGGCTACGGTGGCGCCCAACACGACGGCTGGAGGGGCCATGCGACGACATCACGACGGGGCCGCGCGGGTGTGGCGGCTGGGGCTGGCCGCGCTGCTGTGCGCGGGGGGGATCGGCTGCGACGTCACCCGGGATCCGCCCCTGGAGGGCGACGCCCTGGCCTGGGCCAACCGCGCCACGGCGGAGCGCTGGCGCTACGCGCGCTTCGTGACCCGGTGCGAGGGCCGCACCCTGGCCGACTGCCGCCTCGCGCCCCCGTGGCGGTCGCGGCGGCTGTTCACCGGCACGGCGGCGCTGCCCGCGCCCGACGAGGCCGGGCCCACGTTCTGGGTGCACGAGTGGCGCAACGAGCAGACCCCGGACGACGCGGCCCGCGGGCTGATGGCGCTGGGGGACGGCGCGCCCATCTCGCCGCCGCGGCTGCAGCCCATGGCGGATCTGGAGAGCCTGCGGGCGGCCAGCGCGTCGGCCTGGCGGGCGCCGGCCGGGGCGGTCGCGGGCGGGGCGGCGGGCCGCGCCACCCGGGTGGTGGTGCTCGACACGGTGCCCCGGGGTCTGAGCGACACCGGCGCGGGGTTCGTGCGGGACGGCGGGCACGCCCACGGCGCCGACATGGCGCGCATCGTGCGGCAGGCGGCCTGCAACGGCGCGGTGCAGTGCGCGGTGACCGTCGAGACGGCGCTGGCCCTGGACCTGGTGCCGGGGCGCCTGGCGGGCGGCAGCCGGCTGGGGGATCCCGCGCTGGGCGGGGCCTATGGCGATCCGGGCAGCCTGGCGGCCGCGATCCACAGCGCCACCGCCCGCTGGCTGGCGGCCGATGACGGCAGCCACCTGGTGCTGCTCATCGCCGCGGGCTGGACGCCCACCCCGGGCGATCCGGGGGCCGAGGCGGTGCAGCAGGCGCTGGCCCAGGCCCGGTGCTGGGGCGCGGTGATCGTGGCGGCCTACGGCAACGCGGCGGATGGCCCCGGGGACGCCGGCCGGGTGCCGCGCGGGGCGCTGTGCGCGGCCGACACCGCCTGCGCGGCGGAGGACGGCCTGCTGCTGGCGGTAGCCGGCGCCCAGCCGCTGCCCGACGGCACGCTGGGGCCGCTGCCGAGCGGGCGTGATCCCGGCACGGTGGCGCCCGATCTGTTCGCCTACGGCCACCTGGTGCGCCCCGCCGGCGGGGCGGCGGCGTGGACGGGCAGCAGCGTGGGGGCCGCGCTGGCGGCCGCCGCGGTGGCGACGGCCTGGGCGGCGCTGCCCGACGCGACCGGGGTCGAGGGCGCGGACGCCGTGCAGGCGGGCGTGCGCGCCGACGCCGCGGCCCATGCCGGCTACCTGGCGCCCTGTGTGAGCGCGGGCGAGGCCTGCCAGGTGGGATCCCTGGCGGGGGACCGGGTGCCGGCGCCGGGCAACTGCACGGCGGCCACCTGCCCGGAGCAGGCCGAGGCCGGGGCGGGGGCGCTGACCACCGCGGACGGCGTCGCGGCCGATCCCGTGTGCGACGTGTGCGTGCTGAGCGGCGACACCGTGGTGCTCGCGGCCCGCACGCTGCCCCAGGACGATCCCGAGGAGACGCTGACGGCCCTCGCCCTGAAGATCACCCGCGGCGACGGGAAGGTGGACCGCTACCCGCTGGCCGAGGGGCCGCTGACCCGCGCCGAGCTCGCCCGCACGCCCCTGGAGCTGCGGCTGGCCGACGTGCGCGCCGCCGGCCCCGTGCGCGCGGCGGAGCTGGTCGGGCTCGTCAGCTGGCGCCACCCCGATCGGGAGGCGACCGGCCCGCGGGTGCGCAGCCTGCGGGAGGCGGTGTTCGTCACGCCCTGAGGCGCGGCCCGTGCGGCGGCCCGGGGGGGTGCCAGGGCCGCAGGGATGCCGTATCGTCCGTGGTGTCCAGCGCGCTGGGGGCGCTGGGGGCTGAGCACACGGTGGGCGCGCAGGCGACGGTGGGCCAGCCTGGAACATCTGCCCTGCGAACCGTCCACGGCTGGGGGGCCAAGTGCGGACCGGTGACGTCATTGACGGCCGCTTTCAGCTGGGCGGCCTGATCGGATCAGGGGGGATCGGCGAGGTCTTCGAGGCCGTCGATCTGACCACGGGCGCGCCCTGCGCCCTCAAGTGCGTGCGCCCCCACCTGGCCCGCGAGTCCCGCATCCGCCGCCGGTTCATGCGCGAGGCGCGGGCGGTCAGCCGCCTGCAGCACCCGCACATCGTGTCGCTCATCGCGTACGGCGGCGCCGACGACGTGCCCTACATCGCCATGGAGCGGCTGCACGGGCGGTCGCTGGGGACGCTGCGGGACGCGCCCGTGCCCCTCGCGCTCCTCCTGCGGCTGGTGGATCAGTGCCTGGCCGCGCTGGCCTACAGCCACGCGCGCGGCGTGATCCACCGCGACTTCAAGCCCGACAACGTCATGGTGCTCGAGGGGCCCGATGGGCCCTGGGTCAAGCTGCTCGACTTCGGCTTCGCCCGGGTCGAGGAGGACGACGATCCCGATCTGACCCAGGTGCACCGCGACGCCTTCGGCACGCCGCACTACATGGCGCCGGAGCAGGCCAACGGCGACGGCCCGGTGGGCCCGCCGACGGATCTGTACGCCGTGGGCGCGGTGCTCTACGAGCTGTGCGCCGGGGCGCCGCCCTTCCAGGCGCCCACGCCGATGGCGGTGATCGTCAAGCAGATCATGGAGCCGGTCCCCCCGCTGATCGCCCGCGAGGGGCTGGCGGTGCCCGACGGGCTCATCGCGGTGATCGGGCGCGCGCTGGCGAAGGCGGCCCGGGATCGCTTCGACACCGCGAACGACATGCGCCGCGCCCTCGCGCCCTTCGCGCTGCAGGCGGCCCAGGCTGCCAGCGCGGGGGAGGGGGCGCGCCCGGCCGTGGCGGCGGCGGGGGTGCAGACCCTGGCGCCCGTGGCGCGGCCGCGGACGCCGCCCGATCTGGTGGGGCGCGAGGCTGAGCTGGACTGGCTGTGGGCCCAGGCGCGCTCCACCAGCGTGGCCGGCGAGGGGCGGGTGCTGCTGCTGGCCGGGGCGCCCGGCATCGGCCGGCTGGCCCTGATGGACTGGCTGTGCGACGCCGTGGCCGAGGGCGGCTGGATGCGGGTCGTGCGGGGGGTCACCGGCGTGGACGCCGATCTGGGGCACGCCGCGCTGCGGGGCACCCTGGAGCAGCTCTTCGGGCCGCTCCCGCGGGGGGTGCGCGAGGTGGCCGAGGCGGTGTCCGACAGCGTGGCGCGCTGGCAGCGGGCCCGGGGGCGGGCCGGCGGGGTCGCGGATCGCCTGGAGGTGGCGCGCTTCGGGGCGCTCGCCGAGTACCTGCGGCCCACGCCCGGGGCCGCGCGGGCGCTGAGCGGCGACGCGCTGTGCGCGCGCACCGAGGCGGCCTTCGCCCTGGCGGCGGCCGAGCGCCCCGTGCTGTGGGTCATCGACAGCCTCGACGACGCGGGCCCGGCGCTGCTGCAGTGCTTGCAGTGGCTGGCGCAGTCCCTGGAGGCGCCCACCTGGCCGCTGCTGATCGTCGCGGGGCACAGCGGCGAGGCCGCCCCCGAGGGCGTGCGCGCGCTGGCGGCGCTGCCGCGGGTGTCGCAGCGCGGGCTGGATGCGCTGCCCGTGCGGGTGATGGCCCAGCGGCTGGCGGGCGCCGGCCACCTGGGGGCGGATCTGGCCCACGTGCTGGCAGCGGCGTCGGGGGGCAACCCGCTGTTCGCGTGGGAGCTGTTGGCGGTGCTGCACCTGCGCGCGGCGCTGGTGGACACCGACGGGGGCTGGGCGCTGGCGCCCGGGGCGGATCCCCGGGACTGGCCCACCTCCCTCGCCGAGGCCGCCGTGGAGCGGCTGCTGGGCGCGCTGGCGGCGCTGCCCGATCCGCTGCACGCCGAGCGCACGCTGCTCAGCGCCGGGGTGCTGGGCGAGGCCTTTGACTATCAGCTCCTGGTCGACTTCATGGCGCGGTCGGGCGCGGACGGCCGCCAGACCGAGGCGGCCATCGAGGCGCTGCTGCAGGCTGAGCTGCTCATCGAGGTGCGGGACTGGCGGCTGGACCGGCTGCGCTTCGCCCACGGGGGGCTGTGGCGCGCCGCGCGGACGGCGGCGGCCCAGCGGGGGCTGCCCCTGGGGCCGCTGCACCGGCTGGCCATCGAGGCCAAGCAGGCGTTGGGGGGCGAGGCGCACGCCGACGTGCTGGCGGCCCACGCCGAGGTCGCGGGGGCGTCGCTGCAGGCCGCGGGCTTCTTGGAGCAGGCGGCGGCCCGGGCGCTGGCCGGCGGCGAGGTGGCGCTGGCGGGCGCGCGGCTCGCGCGGGCCCAGGCGCTGATGGCGAAGGAGGCCGGCCCCGAGGTGGAGCGCCGCTGCGCGTGGCTGCGGCTGGCGATGGCCGACGTGGATCTCGCGGCCGGCCGCCACGCCGAGGCGCGGGCGCGGGTGGATCAGGTGGAGGCCTGGGCCCGCACGCACCGGGATCTGCGCCTGGCGGCGCGGGTGCGGATGGTGGTGGGCCGGCTGCTGGTCGCCACCGATCGCGCCGCCCACGCCGTGGGCATCTTCGATCAGGCGGTGCAGCTCTTTGGCCGGGCCGATCGCCCGCGGGCGCAGGCCGAGGCGCTCCTCGACAAGGCGGACGTCGCCCTGGGGCTCGGCGACGAGGCGGGGGCCGAGGCCGCCCTGAGCGAGGCCCGCGGCCTGCTGCGGACCCAGGACGCCGTGGCGCTGACGGCCCGGGCGCACCTGGGGCTGGGGCGGCTGGCCCTGCGCCGGGGGGCGGCGGGCGACGCCCAGGGGCTGCTGACCCAGGCGCTGGAGGGCTTCACCCAGGCGGCGGACTGGGGGGGCCGCGGGCGCTGCTGGCAGCTGCTCGCCGAGGCCGCGGCCCAGCAGCAGCAGCCGGCGATGGTCGAGGCGCACCTGGAGGAGGCCCTGGGGGCCTTCGCGGCCCTGGGCGATCTGGCGGGGCTCGCCCAGGCCCACCGCGCCCGGGCTGAGGCCCACGCCGATCGGGGGCAGTGGGACGCGGCCTTCGAGCACCTGGAGGCGGGGGTCGAGGCGGCCCTGGAGATCGGGGATCTGGCCGGGGCGGCCGCCGCGCGGCGCACGTTGGGGCGCCGGGCGCTGGCCGCGGGGGAGGCGGGCCTCGCCCAGGGCGCGCTGGAGGCCGCCCTGGGCTACGCCGTGAGCACCGACGCGCCGGAGGGGCAGGCGGGGCTGTTCGCGCTGGCCGGCTGGGCGGCGGGGGCCACGGGCCAGATCGAGCTCTACCGTGCGCGGCTGCGGCGCGCGTGGCAGCTCGCCTCCCAGCCGGCCGCGGCGGAGGACGCCGAGCTCGCCGGGGCCCTGGAGGGGGCGGGCCAGCTGGCGGCCGCCCGGGGCGACGTGCGGGCGGCGGCCCGCCTGCTCCAGCGGGCCGTGGCGCAGTTCGCGGCGCAGGGGGACGCCGCGGCGGCCGAGCGCTTGGGGGCACAGGTGGCGGCCCTGGGGGTCGGCCGGCGGGTGACCTCGATGCCGCCGCCGGTGGTCGCGCCCAGCACGGCGCCGCCGCTGGACGTCCCGGCGCCCCAGATGGGCGGGGCCGGCGAGGCGGCGGCAGGCCCGGAGGCGGCGGCCTTGCCCGCCTGGGTCGCGTCGCCCCCAGAGGCCTCGGCGCCGGCGGGCCCGGCCGCCGCCAGCCGCCCCGGGGCGGGGGTGGACCGCCCGACGCAGCCCGAGCGGGCGCCCGCCGACGCGCCGCAGCGGACGTCGACCCGGGTGGTGGGCGACAGCGCCCGGCGTGGCCCGGTGACGGGCACGCTGGTCATCGGCCGGCGCATCGGCAACCTCAAGATCGTCGAGCCCATCGCGTCCGGCGGCATGGGCACGGTGTACCGCGCGGAGCACGTGGGCCTGGGCACGCCCTACGCCATCAAGCTGCTGCACGCGGCGCTGGTCGAGGACCCGAACGTCGTGGCGCGCTTCCGCCGCGAGGCGGTGGCCTGCAGCCGGCTGCGGCACCCCAACATCGTGTTCCTCACCGACTTCGGCCTGGACCCCGAGCTGGGGCTCTACCTGGTCATGGAGTACCTGGAGGGGGAGCCGCTCTCGGCGCGCCTGCGGCGCACGCGCCAGATCGCGGTGGGCGAGGCCATCACCTGGGCGCAGCAGATCAGCCTGGCGCTCCTGGCGGCCCACGAGCAGGGGGTGGTGCACCGCGATCTCAAGCCCGAGAACCTGTTCCTGGTGTCGGACGGGGCCGGCGGGACGCGGGTGAAGGTGCTCGACTTCGGCATCGCCCGCATCCAGCGCGCCGACGATGAGGAGCAGGCGCGGCTCACCCAGGCCGGGCTCGTGCTGGGCACGCCCGACTACATGTCGCCCGAGCAGATCAACGGCAAGGACGAGCTGCTGGGGCCACCCACCGACATCTACGCCCTGGGCGCGATCCTGTTCCAGATGGTGGCTGGCCGGCCGCCCTTCACGGCCGCCAACGAGATCAAGGTGCTCAGCGAGCACCTGCTGACGGCCGCGCCGCGGCTGTCGAGCGCGCGCAGCGATCTGGGGGCCACCCGGCTCGAGGCGCTGGTGGACGACATGCTGCACAAGGCCCCCGTGGGGCGGCCCGCGAGCATGGCGGTGGTGTCGGAGCGGCTGGCCGAGGCCCTGCGGGAGCTGCGGGCCTTGGGCGTGCGGGACGCCGGCACGGCGACCTCGCCCCGCCTCGAGGGGGGGGACGATCTGCTCGCCCGGCTGCGGGCCCACGACCCCCAGGGGCTGCTGGCGCAGCTCATGGGCGCGCTGCCGGGCCTGGGCGAGCTGCCGCTGTCGCGCCAGCAGATCGTGGTGTGGGGGGTGGTGCAGCGGGTGGCGCTGGACGCGGGCCCGACCACGCGCTCGTTCCGGGGCGCGGCCGCTCAGGCGGCGGAGCTGCTGGGCACCGCCCTGGCGGCGGCCCACGGCGAGGGCGACGAGGAGAGCCTGCGGGGCGCGACCCGGGGGCTGGCGAGCCTGCTGCGGCTGGCGACCCCCGCGCAGCAGAAGCTGCTGGTCTTGGCGGTGCAGCCGCTGCGCGGCCGGCCCGGCTTCCCCGAGGTCGCGCTGCCGGCCTGGGCGCGGATCAGCGGGGGCGCGCCCGGGGCCGATCCGTGGGCGGGTGGGCGGCCGCTGGCGCCGAGCGACGACGGCCGCCCGCTGCAGCTCGCCACCGTGGAGGCCGCGCTGGCCCGCGCCGAGGACTGATCGCCTTCAACGCCGGGTCAGGGCGCGGCGCCGATGCCCAGGGCGATCAGGCGCTGCTCCAAGACGATCAGCAGGCCCTCGCGGGCCAGGGTCTGGGTCTGGTGGCCGATCTCGGGCAGCAGGATCAGGGTGCCCGCGTCCCCCAGGGCCTCGTTGGCGGCCGCCTGCAGGTCGATGACGGCCTGCTGGTCGCGGCGGTGGCTGACGAGCAGCGCCTCGCGCCCGCCCAGATCGGCGTCGCCGGTGGAGAAGTACTCGAAGCCGAGCTTGTGCACGGGGTCCCACCCGTCGGGGCGCAGGGTCACGGGCGGGGTGCAGTCGGTGCGCGCCTCGTCCTGACACACCACCAGGTCCGTCAGCACCGGGCCCTCGCCCGTGGGCGCGTAGCCCAGCCGGGAGAGCTCAGCGCGGGCGACCTCGACCCCTTCCGCCTCGCTGAGGACGTAGGCCATGCCGCCGTCGGGGTTGCAGCCCAGGGCGGCGAGCAGCGCGGCGCAGGGCCAGAGCGCCCGCAGGCGGGCGAGGGGGACGGGTCGGATCAGCATGCCCCCAGGATGGGTGGGGCGGGGCAGGGGCGCAAGGCCGGGGCGCGGCGCCGGCTGCGGGTCGGGGGGCGGCGGGCCCCGCTCAGCCGAAGCCGCCGGCCCCCCACACGGGGGTCTCGGCGGGCCACTGGTAGCCCCCCTCGAACAGCGCGAGGCAGGCGTCGACGACGGCCGGATCGTAGCGCTGGCCCCGGTGGGCGCGGAGCTCGGCCAGGCCCTGGGCCTCGCCCAGCGCGGGCCGGTAGGGCCGGTGCGACGCCATCGCCTCGACTACGTCGGCCACGGCCACGATGCGGGCCTCCAGCAGGATCTCGTCGCCCTTGAGGCCGTCGGGGTAGCCCGAGCCGTCCATGCGCTCGTGGTGCTGGCGCACGATGCCCGCGAGCGGCCACGGGAACACCACCGGCTCCAGGATGGCCGCGCCCACCGCGCAGTGCTGCTTGACCAGGGCGAACTCCAGCGGGCCCAACGGGCCGGGCCGGTTGAGGATGTCGAGGGGCAGCGAGAGCTTGCCGATGTCGTGGATGGCCGCCCCGAGGGACACCCCGCGCACGCGCTCGGGCGGGAGCTTGAGCGCGCGGGCGATGGCGGTGGCCAGGTCGGCGACCCGCAGCTGGTGGCCGCCGGTGTAGGGGTCGCGCATCTGCTGAATGCGCGAGATGGTCTGGAGGGTGCCCACCAGGGCCTCGGTGAGCTGTCGCTGCGCGCCGATCTGGGCGGTCACGTCGAGGACGCTGCCCTCGGCGCCGGTGATGTTGCCCTGCGCGTCGCGGAGGGCGTGCCCGCGCACCTCGACGCTGACGACGTGGCCGTCGGGGTGGTGGTAGCGGTCGCGGCGCGAGATCGGCGTGCCGTCTTGGAGGCAGCGCGCCATGGCGTTGGCGGCCCCGGCCCGGTCTTCAGGCACCGCCCGCGAGAACAGGAGCTCCGGGGTCACCGGCTCGGTGGGGGTAAAGCCCAACACCTGCCGCACGATGGGCGAGAACCACACCGCCCGCGTGGGCAACACCAGACGCCAGTCCCCCAACCCCGCCAGCCGAGCGAGGGCGTGGCCGGGGGACGACGGGCCGCCAGCGGATGGGGCCTGATCGTCGGGCATGGTCTCTCCTCGGCAGCGTTGGCCGTTCGATCCCTCGTCGGAGGTCCGTGGGCGAACCATGAGCGGATCGCGGGCCGCGGCGCTCGATGACCCAGGGGGCTCGCGCCGGCCGGGGCGCCTCGCTAAGTTGCGTCGGTTGGGGGCCCCGTCACGCGCGGGGTGCCGCGGGGTCGTCGGCGTGTCGCCCGGCCCGGTCACGGACAGGGGAGTATCAGATGCGCAAGATGCGGTGGATCTTGGCGGGGGCGCTGGTCGCGGTGGCCCTCATGGGCTGCGATGACGACGGCGGCTCGTCGGCCTCGGCCGATCAGGGTGTGGGCGGCATGGGGGGCGCCGGCGGCGAAGGCGGCATGGGCGGCGCCGGGGGCACCGGCGGCGTGGGCGGCATGGGCGGCGAGGGCGGCACGGGCGGCATCGCCCTGCCGGCGCCGATGCCCCTGGCCGGCAGCTGGCGGCTGACCGTCAAGCTGGTGGACGTGGGCAACCTGCTGGTGCCGTTCCAGCTCGACGTCGAGGTCGACGAGGGCGCCCGCCTGCTGTCGCGGGTGGTGCTGAAGCCCGCCGACGCGGCCGGCGCGGTGGGCGAGCCCATCGCCGAGATCACCGACGTGGCGGTGGATCTGGACGGCACCTTCACCTTCGGCATCGAGGGCGCCGTGCTGCCCGGCGCGTTCTCCCCCACGGGGAGCGACGTCGTGATGGACATGACCTTCGCGGCCGGCACCCAGAGGGGCGCCGAGGACGCCTTCTGCGGCACGGTGCAGGGCGAGGTCGTCACCCTCATGCTGCCCATCGCCATGAGCACCTTCGGCGCCTCGCCGTGGGACACCGGGCTCGCGCCGTCGAGCTGCGACGACGACGGCCCGGCCATGTTCCCGCGCATCGAGGCGCCGAGCTGCCCGGCGCTGATGGCGGGCGACAACACGCTCCCCTCGGCCGAGCTGATGCGCCAGGTGCGGATCTTCGCGCCGGACTTCGCCGAGGGCGAGACCTACCCGCTGATCATGCTGTGGCACGGCTTCGGCAGCAGCGTGGAGAACATCTTGATGTACTCGGCCATGGCCGACTTCGTGGCGGAGCGGGGCTTCATCCTGGCTGTGCCCAGCAGCACCGAGGGCTCGGGCGTGGAGTGGGCGTCGCTGACGGCCGACGACAGCGTGGACGCCGCGTACTTCGACGACCTGGTGACCTGCCTGTCGAGCGCGTTCCCGGTGGATCCCAACCGCATCCACGTCACCGGCTTCAGCGCCGGCGGCCTGTGGTCGGGCTGGCTGACGGTGTTCCGCAGCGAGATCATCGCGTCGGTGGCGGCCTTCTCGCCGGGGCTCATCCCGCCCTTCACCGCGCCGGCCGAGGCGGTGCCCTTCCTGGGCGCCTGGGGCGGCGAGGCCGATGTGGCCTATGACCAGGACTTCAACCTGCTGACCCCGCGCCTGCTGGGCCAGCTGGCCAACGCCGGGCACCTGGCGGTGGGCTGCGACCACGGCCAGGGCCACGACTGGCAGCCGGCGTGGACCCCGTGGGTGCTGGACTTCCTGCTCGACCACCCCAAGGGCCTCGCCGAGGAGCCCTACGCCGCCGGCCTGCCGATGGCGTTCCCCGACTTCTGCAACATCGTGGCGGCCGAGTAGCCCACGACGGGCGGGCCGCCCCCGCGCGCTGCGGCGGGCGGCCCGTGGTGAGCCGTCAGCGGTGCAGCCGCGACGGCGGGCGGCCCACGTAGCGGTCCTTGATCTGCCCCAGCGCGCGGATGCGCCGCTCGGCGATGGCGTTGGCCGCCTGCAGGGTGGTGATGCCCTCGGCCGACGCCGTGCGGAAGATGTTCATCGTGATGTCGTAGATGCCCGCGGCCTGCTGGAGCGCGCGCTCCTGGTTGTAGCCCTCGAGCTCGTTGGCCACGTTGATCAGGCCGCCCGCGTTGACCACGTAGTCGGGCGCGAAGGTGATGTCGCGCGCGGCCAGCATCGTGCTGTGGCGGTCCTCGTCGGCCAGCACGTTGTTGGTGGCGCCGCAGATCACGCCGACCTTCAGGCGGGGCAGGGTGTCGTCGTTGACCACCGCGCCCAGGGCGCAGGGGGCGAAGACGTCGGCCTTGGCGTCATAGATGTCATCGGGCGCCACCACCTCGATGCCGTCGAAGTCGGTGGTGACCTTCTTCAGCGCGTCGCGATCGATGTCGGCGGCGATGATCCGCGCGCCCTCTTCCCGCAGGTGCTTGATGAGGTGGTAGCCCACGTGGCCGACGCCCTGCACCGCCACCACCCGGTTGTCGAGGGACTCGCTGCCGGTCTTGTACTTGAGGCTCGCCTTCATGGCCTGGAACACGCCGAAGGCGGTGACCGGGCTGGGATCCCCCGAGCCGCCCAGGCTGCGGGCGATGCCGGTGACGTGGTCGGTCTCCATGCGGACCCACTCCATCTCCCGCACGCTCGTGCCCACGTCCTCGGCGGTGATGTAGCGGCCGTCGAGGCCCTGGACGTAGCGCCCGTAGGCCCGGAAGAGCATCTCGTTCTTCTGGGTCTTGTTGTCGCCGATGATGACCGCCTTGCCGCCCCCCAGGTTGAGGCCCGCGACCGCCGCCTTGTAGGTCATGCCGCGGGACAGCCGCAGGGCGTCGCGCAGGGCGTCGGCGTCGTCCGCGTACTGCCACATGCGGCAGCCGCCCAGGGCCGGGCCCAGGGTGGTGTCGTGGATGGCGATGATGGCGCGCAGCCCGGTGACCTCGTCGTAGCAGAACACCACCTGCTCGTGGTGGCGCTTGGCCAGGGCGTCAAAGATCTGCATGGGGGCGTCCTTTCACCGGGGCCTGTTTCGACCCGGGAGTAGATAAGTCTGGGTCCACGCCCGCAGTGTCGTGCGGTGGTGGGGTCGTGTCACGACGCAACGCGTCGTGAATCGACCCCTCAGGTGCGCTCGCTGAGGGTGGGGTCCGCAGCGACGGCCCAGCCCACGCTGAAGGTGGTGCCGTCGGGGCCCGTGCGCACCAGGCTGGCGTCGCCGCCGTGGGCCCGGGCGATGGCCCGCACCAGGGGCAGGCCCAGCCCGGTGCCCCCGCGGTCGCGGCGGGTGGTGAAGAAGCGGTCGAAGATGCGCGCCTGGTTGGCGGCGCTGATGCCCCCGCCGTGGTCGCGCACGGTGACCTCGAGCTGGCCCCCGCGGCGGGCGGCCGTGACCGCCACGACGCCGTCGCCGCCGTGGACCAGCGCGTTGTCGATCAGGTTGCCGACCATGCCCTGCAGGGCGTCCGGGCCGAGGCTCACCGGGGCCGCCGCGGCGCCGGGCTCGATCTGCACCGCGAGGCGATCGGCGGGGTAGCGCGCGAGCAGCGCGGCGAGGGCCTCGCCGGCGGGGGTCGCGCCCTCGCGGCCGTCGACGGGGCCCCCGGCCGGGCGGTTCTCCACCCTGGCCAGGCGCAGCCGGTCGGTGACCAGGCGGTCCATGCGCAGGGCGTCGGCCTCGATGTTGCCCAGGAAGCGGTCGCGCTGGGCGTCGCCCATGCTGTCCCACGCGTCGCGCAGCAGCTCGGTGGCGCCGCGCACCGACGCGATGGGGGTCTTGAGCTCGTGGCTGACGTTGGCCGCGAAGTCGGCCACGTAGGCGGCGCGGTCGGCCAGCTGGGCGGTCATGCGGTCCAAGGCCTCGCTCAGGGCGTGCACCTCGGCGGGCACGCGGCCGCGGCCCCGCAGGGGCTGGCGAGGCTCACCCCGGGCGATGGCCTGGGCGGCGTCTCGGATGGCCCGCACCGGGCGGGTGATGGTGCGGGTGAGGAACAGGCTCAGCGCCACGGCCAGGCCCACGCAGGCCAGCAGCGCCCAAGCCAGGGTCGTGCGGTACTTCCACAGCGCGCGCAGGGGCTCGATGGTGGTGCGCGACATGCGCACGACGCCGATGATCCGGCCGTCGGAGTGCAGGGGGGTGGCGGTGAACACCCGCAGGGTGCCGCCCCGGCTGATGGCCGTGGGCGAGGGGCGCGGCTCGTCGCTGTACCGGGGCCGCGCCACGGCGTGATAGCGGCCGCTGAGGGCGACCTTCACCTCGGGGGTGTCCGCCAGGCACAGGTCCAGCGCCTCCGGGGCGGTGCTGGCCACCACGCAGCCCTGGGCGTCGAGCACCCGCACGCCCGTGAGGTTGATGCGCTTCGCCCGCTGCAGGAGCGGCTGGATGGCCCGCCCCGCGGTGGCCGCCGCGGGGGTCACCTTGGCCCGGCGGGGGGCCGGCGGGGGCTCGAAGCGGGCCGGCGGCGCGGTGATGTCGATGACCGGCTCGATGGGGAAGAAGGTGTCGTCGCGCCGGTTGGGCGGCGCGAAGTCGGGGGCCAGCGCGGGATCGATCTGCTGGGCCGCCAGCCAGGCGCTGCGCCAGGCCTCGCCGATGATCACCGACTCGGCGATGAGCCGGCGCTCGGTCTGCTCCAGCAGGTGGGCGTCGTAGATGCGCAGCAGCACCACCGCCAGCACGGGCACCAGCAGGATCACCGCGTTGAC
>JAUHVS010000054.1 GCA_030424955.1 bacterium
TCCATCCAGGGGTCCGGGATCCACCCGGTGACTGGGGACCAGCGCCCCCGCGGCGTCGCCGCTGATGACCGCCTGCGGGCCATCACCGACCGCCAGATCCAACGTCCCCCACAGGTGGACGGGCTCGTCGAGGGCCGGGGTGGGGGGCTCGGCAGAGGGCCGGCGCCACGCCCCGGCAGGCTGCACGAGCTGCCACACCGGACCGACTTGTACGTACCACCAATGGGGGTCGGCGTCGCGCAATTCGATGCCCGCGCGGGTCGCGCTGCGGCCGAACACGGCGAGGCCGTCCACGACCCCGCGCTTCGCGATGCGGGGATCGAAGTGGTAGAGCACGTCGCCCGCGCCGGCCTCGGCCAGCTTCTCGTGCACGATCTGCGGCAGGCACCACAGCCGGCCGCTGTTGCCCGCCACCGCCACCACCCCCGGCACCGACCGCTCGATGAGCTGGAAGGCGCGCAGCCGGATGATGCGCTCCAGCACGTCGTCGAGGGCGTGATCGACCATCCGGCGCACCACGCCGATGAGGCCGGGGGCGTCCACCCGCAGCTCGACGGGGTGGGCCTGGCCGCTGCGATCCACCAGCACCTCGCTGAGCACCGCAGGCCCCGCGAGCACCGGCTCGGGATCGCACTTCAGGCGCTCGGCGAGGGCCCGCAGGGTGGCCACGTTGCGCTGCATGGGCTCGTCGTCGGGATCGGCCATGCGCAGGGTGCCGGTGGGGCCGTCGTTGAGCCGGGGGAAGGGGAAGCGCTCGTGCTGGGGCACGGCGGCGTAGAGGTGCGCCGCCAGCGCCAGGGTCAGGGCCTCGCCGCCCAGCCACCGGTAGCCGTGGCTGGTGATGATCTCGAGGCGGCGCCCCTGGGCGCGGGTGGCCTGGAACAGCGTGACGTCGGTGGTGCCGCCGCCGAAGTCGAACACCAGCCCCAGGGCGGGCCGCCCGTCGCCGTCGGCCAGGCGGGCGTCCAGCGCCTTCAAGAAGCCCTGGTCGGCGGCCAGGGCGCACAGGTAGGCCTCGGGCTCGGTGCAGCGCAGGCTGACGTCGGCGCCGCTGAGGCCCAGGCGGGTGAGGCTCGCGAGCAGGTCGCGGTCGGCGGCGGCGCGGAAGGCCGCCGGGCGGGTCAGCCACACCGCCTGCGCGCGGAAGCCGGTGGCCTCGGCCACGCGGGACAGCACCTCGCCGAGCAGGTGGGCGGTGCCCTCCACGCCGTCGACCATGCGCAGGTAGCCCTGGCGGTCGCGCAGGGGCCGGCGGCGGTCAGTGCCCAGCCGCAGCTTGGCCTCGTGGTCGGTCTGGTCGACGAAGTGGGGCAGCTCCTCCCAGACGTGGGCGCCGAAGCGCAGGGCGGGGGGGCCGCCGTCGTCGGGCTTCCAGCGCTCCACCCGCCACGCGGACTTGAAGAGGCGGGCGTCGGGGCCCTCGGCGCCGGGCTCCAGGGCCACCGGGCCGGCGCCGTCTGCGCCGAGCAGCCGGGGGTCGTCGACCTCGAGGCGGGCGCAGGTGTGCACGGTGCCGAAGTCGAGCAGCAGCCGGCCCTCGTCGGGGGCGAGATCGCGGATGGTGCGGGCGGGGATGGCCACCGTCAGCGGGCTCTGGTCGCGGGTGTCGCCCACCCGCACCTCGAGCAGCAGCCGCGCGCTGAGCACGCCGTCCACGGGCGCCGCGTCCGCGGCGACCTCCAGGGTCAGGTGCTCGATGGGCACCGGCCGGCCGGGGCGGTGGTGGGGGGCGACCAGGCGGGGATCCACGTGGTGCATGGGCTCGGGGCCCTGGATGTAGGCGGCCTCGACGGCGCGGGGCAGCCCCGACAGCCCGCGGCAGTCCCAGGTGGTGTCGGGCAGGGCGACCTCGGCCAGCCGCAGCGTGCTCGGCTGCACCGTCAGCCGCGCGAGGCGGGCCGGGCGCGCGCCCTGGTTGTCGAGCACCACCCGCACCGTGCGCGGCCGCTCGCCCACGAAGAGCGGGCGGTCGTCCAGGTCGAGCACGCGGGCCCGCAGCGCGATGGGGGGCTGCGGGTGCACCCGCAGGGGGAAGCGCGCGATGGGTAGCTCGTCGTGGAGCACCTCGAGGCTGACGTCCACGGGGTCCACGGGGGGCACGATCCAGTCGAGGGTGAGCTGCACGCGGTCGCCGGGCTGCAGCAGGTGGCGGCCCGGGGGCACCAGCAGCTGCAGGTGCTCGGCGCCCTCGCCCAGCGCCACGTCATCCACCAGCACGGCGCCCTCGGTCAGCCCCAGGCTGAGCCGCCAGCGGTCGACGCCCGTGCCCGCGGCGGGCGGGTACAGATCGGCGGGGAGGCCGTCGCGGGTGTCGAGCAGGCGCTCGCCGTGGTGCAGCACCCAGCGCGGCGCCGCGCTGGCCACCAGGGGCACGCGCACCTCGCCCTCGGGCAGCACGGGGCAGACCACGCGCAGGGCCTCGTCGCGGCCGATGGGGCCCTCGCGGGGGGTGAGCCGCAGGGCGCGCACGTCGTCGGGGGGCAGCCGGGTGGTGACCTCGCCCAGGGCCGGGCCGCCGCTCACGCTCACCCGGTAGCCCGGGGTGCAGATCAGGGTGACGTCGGCGGGCACGCGGCCGGTGTTGCGCAGGTTGAAGCGCCGCTCGGCGCCGTCGGGGCGCTCGGGGTAGAAGATCAGCCCCTGCTGCACGCCGCTGGGCTCGAAGGTGCAGGTGGCCGCCGGCTGGCCGCAGAGGCCGCAGAACAGCTCACCGGGGGCGAGAGACCAGGGGCACCCCCGGCGCAGGCAGCGCAGGCCCATGGGATCAGAACACGCGGCGCAAGGGCGCCCGATCCTCATGGAAGAAGCGCGCGGGCAGGGCGAGCAGCCCCGGCACGTTTCGGGCGATGGCGCGGGCGCGCACCGGGCTGGCCACGCCGAAGCTGTCGGGGGCCGGCAGGGGGTCGAGCTGCTCGATCTGGGTGGCCCAGGGCAGGCTCACCCGCTGCTCGGCGGCCTCGCGCCACTGGCGGGCGACGGACGCGGCGAGCTCGTGGGCCAGGTAGGTGTGGCCGGGCCGCCGGGGGAACGCAAAGTTCTGGGTCCACAGGGCCAGCTTGATGGCGTGCAGGGCGCTCTCGCGCTCGCTGAACAGCCGAAGGGTGCGGGCCTCGACGGCCTTGCGCACCGCGCCCAGCAGCAGGGCGTCGTCGCGCAGCTTGGCGGCGATGGCGCTCAGCGTGCCGGGCACCTGGAAGGTGTTCCGCACGTGGCTGGTGGCCTCGTAGAAGGTGTAGTGCACCCGGCCGCGGGGGCCGACCTCGAACACGTTGAGCAGCGCGGCCTCGAGGGCCAGGCGGTCGGTCTTGAACCACGCCGCGGCCTGCTCGGGATCCCGGGGCGGGCGGATGACCGGCAGGTCGAGGTAGTCGGCCACCGTGTGCCGGCGCAGGATCTCGAAGGTGCCGCGGGCGGCCACCGCGCGGTAGCCCTTCTCGAGCTCGTCCAGGGCCGACACCACGAACAGCGGGAAGGCCATGCGCTCGGCGTAGAGCACGATGCTGCCGCTGTCGTTCTGGATCTTGTTGGCGCCGGCGAGGGCGCCGCTCTGCTGGCGGACCCAGCGGTCGATGAGCGGGCTGTCGACGTGGGGCGTGCCCACCAGCCCCAGCGGCTGCAGGCCCCGCGGCGTGCCGTGGGCGCGGTCGAAGGTGAGCCACGGCGAGGCCCCGCGGCCCGCCTGGTCGAGCTGGTCGAGGGCGGGCCCGTCGCCCTGGGCCGACAGCAGCCGCACGGCGTCCTGCTGGGCCAGGTAGCGGGCCTTGAGCAGCCGCGCCACGCTCCAGCCCTCGAGGGCGTCCTCGACGGCCTTCCACGCCTGCAGGCTGGTCTGGCGCTCCACGGCGCGGGTCAGCAGGGTCACCAGCCCGAGCTGCAGGGGATCGCCGTCGCCGGGGGGCAGCAGGCGGGCCTCGGTGAAGAAGCGCCGCCAGGCGTCGGCCACCAGCTCGTCGAGGGGCGGGGCGTCGATGGCGCCGGCGGCCAGCGCCTTGGGCACGCCGCTCGCCAGGTCGTCGAAGGGGCTCAGATCGGCGGCGTCGCGGCGGGTGGTGCTCACCCGGGCGTAGCTCTCGCGCAGGCCGGCGAACCACGCCCGGCCGTGCACGGCGGCCTCGCGGAACAGGCGCAGCTCGGTGCGCAGGCCGGTGGTGCGCACCACCACCTGGCCGTCCTCGGCCTCGACCTCGGTGCGCTCGCCGATGGCCCCGGCCAGCTCGCTGAACAGGCGGCGGCCGTGGGTCAGGGCGGCCTGGCGGTAGGTGGCGGTGCACCAGGCGGTGAAGCGCTCGATGAGGTCGTCGAGGAAGCCGCGGATGTCGTCGGCGCAGGCGCGCCCGGCCTCGGTGAGCAGGTGCGTGTTGCGGCGGCCGAACCAGCTGCGCGCCATCTGGCGGTAGAGCGGCAGCCACAGGGCCTCGGCCTCGCCGCGCAGCTCGGCGGCGCGCACGACCTCGGGGCCGGGGGTGAGGTCGAGCAGGGGCACGTCGAGGGCGGGCGGCTCGGGCAGGGGGGCGTCCACCAGCCGGCCCAGCTCGTCGCGCAGGATGTCGCAGGCCTGCTCGGCGACCTCGAGCCCGTGGCTCTTGGGCTGGGCGAGCAGCTCCACCACGAAGCCGCGCAGGGCGTCGCGGTAGCCGGTGAAGGTGGCGTTCTGCGCGTCGAGCATGGCCCGCAGGTGCTCGCCCCAGCCGCTGCGCGGGCCCTGGCCGTCCAGCAGCGCGGTGACCTGGGCGCGGGCGGCGCTGAGGCGCTCGTTGGCCTGGGCGCGCAGGCTGCGGCCGAAGTCGCGGGCGGCGTTGAGGCGGTCGAGGCGCTCGGTGGCGGCGACGCCGGGGGCGGTGAAGCGCTGGGCGGCGTCGGCGGCCATGGCCTCGAGATCCGCGCGCAGGGCGTCGACGTGGGCCTGGGCGTAGGGCGCGCCGTCGGGGCCCTGCAGCAGGGTGCGCACCACGCCGTCGGCGGTGAGCCCGGCGGCCTCGGTGCGCGGCCGCACGACCTTGTCGAGCACGGCCTTCCACGGCAGGCGCTCGGCGGGCGGATCGAGGAACGCAGCGAACATGCGCTCGGCCAGCCAGGCGCCGCCGGCGCGCACCAGGCGGTTGCGCTCGAAGGGCACGCGCGCGAGGCCGAAGGCCCCGAAGGCGTTGGGGAAGCGGAAGACGTACTGGGGCTTGCGGCCGGGCTGGCCGGTGGCCGTCTCGGGGCGCCGGGTGCCGTCCTCGACGGGCACGGTCAGCAGCGTGGTGTTGGCCAGGTGGGGGCCCACGTTGCAGCGGTGCGAGCGCTTCGCCGTGCCGAAGGCGCTCTGCTCGAAGTCGAAGAACAGCGCGTCGGCGACCATGGTGTAGGCGTCGCGGTCCCGCGGCGCGTCCAGGGTCATGACGTCGTTGCGGGCGTCGAGCAGGTAGATCTGGTTGAAGGGATCGCCCACGGGCTGATCGACCCGGAAGTCGTCGATCCACAGGGGCGGCGCGCGCAGCTCAGCCTGGCTGAGGGCGGTGAGCGCGTTGAGCTCGGACAGGGCGGCGAAGGCGTTGGCCTGCACGTCCTCCCACATCTGCGGGCCCTTGAGCACCTCGCGGTAGATGCCGGGCAGCATGAGGTAGGCGGTGGTGTTGACGGTGGTGCCGCGGGTGAGCGCGCGCACGGCGCGGGCGGCCTGCAGGAAGGCGCCGGAGCCCGTGCCGCCGGCCAGGGAGCACAGCACCACCACCTCGAGGCTCTGGTCGTCGACCTCGTAGCCGAAGCGGCGGGCCTCGTCGCCCATGCTGGGGCGCAGCAGGCGCTCGTACTTGCTGAGCAGGCGGGTGCGGAAGGCGTTGAAGTTGGCCTCGAAGGCCAGCCGGCCCAGGGCGCGGATCTGGGCGGCGCCAGCCTCGGCGCGGGCGCTGTGGCCCAGGTCGTCGAGCAGCTCGAAGTCGAGCCAGTCGGCCAGCCACGGGAAGTTCTGGGGGTTGCTGCGGATGGCCTGCACCCGGGCGAAGGGCAGGCCCAGATCCACCACGTCGTCGCTGGTCATCGCGAGCCGGCGGGCCATCTCGCGGGTGTCGTCGATGGTCTGGCTCTGCAGATCACCGGCGTCGGTGTCGAGCCACAGGAACTCCTGGAAGGGCAGCTGCGCCACGCCGTGGGCGGCGAGCACCCGCTTGCGCAGGCGCATGCCGATCTTCATGCCCGTGCCGCCGAGCATCAGGTACAGCGTGCGGAACGCCTTGTAGTCGCGGGCGGTGCTGGCGGCGGGGGCGGCCAGGAGCTGCTGGTTGAAGCCGTCACTCATGCGGGGGGCTTCCCCGACGCGCGGCCGGCCAGCACGGCCAGCGCCAGGAGCACCGCCGATCCGCCGGCGGCGATGCCGTAGTGGGCGGTCTGCTTGAACCACGCGACCGGGGCCCCGGCGAGGTAGCGCTCGCGGGCCATCAGGGCGAGCAGGGCGGGGAACGCCAGCGCGGCGCCGAGGGCCAGGCAGGCGGCGGCCGCCTTGCCCGGGCCGAGGGTCGTGGCGCTCAGCACGCTGGGGTAGAGCAGGCTGGGGCCGGCGTAGGCCAGCAGCAGCACCAGCAGCCCCAGGATCAGCCGGGCGGCGCCGCCCAGGTCGGGCAGGAACAGCGCGGGCGCGTCGGGCACGTCGGCCGGGGCCTCGGGGGCCGGTGAGGCGACGGGGGCGCTCTCGGGCGCGGCGGGCGCGGCCGGGGCGCTCACCGCGGCGCGCTCGATGGCGCCGGGGGCGTCCTCTTCGGGGGTGCGCACGGGGGCCGGGGCCTCGGCCGCCGGCCACGCGGGGGTCTGCGCCAGGGCCTGTGTGAAGGCCGAGCCGCCCAGCACCCACAGCAGGGTGCCGCCCACGATGATCGCTGAGCGCAGGTTCATGGCGGCACCATACGCGGCCCGGCGGCGGTGTGCGAGCCCGAGGGCGCCCGCGGCGCGCGCGGGCTCCGGCCGGGGCCCGCGGCTCATCGGTCGCCGTCGGATCAGAGGCGGGCGAGCAGGCTCGCGGCGGCCTCGGGGTGATCCTTGGCGATGCGCTGCGCGAGGTGGGTCAGCGCGTCCTTCTCTTCGATCTCGACGCGGCCGAAGAGGCCGAACACGCCGCCCGCGGCGCTGGCCACCTTGAGCGCGAGATCGGTCATGCCCTCGACCGCCGCCTCGGCGGTGTCGTCGTCGCTGGCGGCGAGCAGGGCGCGGATGAAGTCCAGGGCCGAGTCCACCAGGGCCGGGCGGGGGGCGGTCTCGAGGAAGGCGTCGAACCGGGCCATGGCGGCGGGGTTCAGCCCGCGGCGCTGGGCGGCGTCGCGCAGGAGGGCGGCCTCTTCGGGCTGGATCTCGCCGTCGGCCCAGGCCACCGCGATCAGCGGCACCAGGTGCAGCACCTCGACGGTCTCGCCGTCGATGCCCTGGGCGGCGAGCCGGTCGAGCAGCTTGGCGTCGTCGATGCCCGTGCCCTCGGCCAGGGCCTCGACCCGGTCGCGGTGCTCGAGCTTCGCGCGGAGCTGCTTGATCAGGTCCTGGTTGTGAAAGACGTAGTGCACCTTCTCGGCGTGGCGCAGCTCGTCTTCACTCTTGGGGGCGGGCGTGCCGGGGGCGTGTCCCTTGTAGTGGCCGACCATGATCATCTCGCGAGGCGGTGATGGGATGGGCGCAGCATAGGCCACCGCCCGCGGTGTGCGGTAGCCTGCGGCGATGCATGTCTCGTGGGCCACGCTGCGCTTCTGGCTGCAGGTCAGCCGACCCGGGCTGTGGTTCCCCACGCTCTGGCTGTATCTGCTGCCCCTGGGGGGCTCCACGCCGTGGGGCTCGCCAGCCTTCTGGGTGGGGCTGGCGTACTGCGGCTTCCCGCTCAACTTCCTGGTCTACGGCTGGAATGACCGGGTGGATCAGGGCAACGACCGGCTGAACCCGCGCAAGGGGAACTGGCTGTTCGGCGCCCGGGGGCGGGCCGATCAGCTGGCGCGGCTGCCCTCCGCGATGGCGGCGGTGACCGCGATCTCGTTTGGGGTGCTGACCGCGCTGGATGGGCCCCGGCAGCTGGCGCTGGCGCTGGGCATCGTGGCCGTGTGTTGGCTGTACAACCGCGAGCCCGGCGGCTGGCGGGGCCGCCCGCCGCTCGAGCTGCTCTGCCAGATCGGCTACCTGCTGGTGGTGCCGCTGAGCGCCTGGCTGAACGAGGCGCCGCTGCCGCCGCTGGCGACCTGGTGCTATCTGGCGCTCTTCACCGCCCAGGCGCAGCTCATGGGCGAGGTGATGGACGTCGATCCCGACCGCCAGGCGGGCCGCCGTACCACCGCCACCGAGCTCGGCGTCCGGCGCACCAAGGGCTTGATCGCGGCGGTGGTGGCCGCCGAGGCCGCGCTGGCCTTCCTGGTGTTCCACGACCCGCTGTTTGGGACCGCGCTGCTGGCCTTCGAGGGGTGGCTGCTGCTCGACCTGTTCGTGCTGTTCGGCGAGCGCCGCTACAGCCTGGCCTGGATGAAGGCGCTGGGCCTGATCAGCAACGGCATGGCGCTGTTGAGCATGGGCTACGTGTGGCGCACCGGCTGCTTGCTATAGCGGCAGGGGGTTGAAAGAGAGCGCTCCCATCGCCAGCGTCATCGCCGATGATCCCCGGCTCACGCTGGCTCGGTCCGCGAACCCCAACGCCTTGCGAGCGCCGCGGGCTCAGGGCACGAACACGTAGCAGGCGCGCAGCTCGACATTGCAGTGGGTGTCCGCGCAGACGGCATCCACAGCGCCTTCGTTGTCGGCGCAGCCATTCTCGATGAGACAGTCCCTGAGGCCGTCGAAGGCCTGCAGGCCCGCCGGCGTGAGGGCGTTGAGGCAGGCTTGCTGGCAGCCGACGTCCGGGCAGTCCTCGATGCAGGCGAAGAGCCCCGAGCAGCTCAGCCCGTCGGCGACCTCGGGCGCGAAGCACGCCTCGAGCACCTGACCGCAGCGCAGGTCGGCGCAGGCTTGGTCGACGGCCCCGTTGGCGTCCGCGCAGCCCGTGCCTTCCAGGCAAGCGTAGACCTCGTCCACGACGAACCGCTCAGTGGGCGACAGCGTCGCGAGGCAGGCCTGCACGCAGGGCACGTCTCTGCCGCACGCGGCGCTGCACCCGAAGAAGTCGACGCACGTGCCGTCGCCGGTGGCGGGCTCGCCCCCGCACTCGACAAACTCGGCGGTGCACCGCGCTGGGGCGCAGAAGCTCAGGTTGTTCGCTCCGCTGCACCGGGACCTGAGGCAGCTGATCACGCGCGCGAGTGGCGCGAAGGTCTCGGGTGAGCCGCCCTCGTTGCAGCCCTCCTGACAGGGGACGTCGTTCGGCGGGCAGTGGAGCTGACACGCCAGCATCTCGCTGCAGGTCCGCGGCTCGACCGGGGCGCCGCCCGACCCGCCTGCGCCGCCTGCGCCGCCTGCGCCGCCTGCGCCGCCTGCGCCGCCTGCGCCGCCTGCGCCGCCTGTGCCGCCTGCGCCGCCTGCGCCGCCTGCGTCGCGGGCCATGCCGGCGTCAGCGTCGACCGCGCCGCCGGCCCCACCTGCGCCACCTGCGCCGCCGACCCCACCTGCGTCGCCGAAGCCGCTGCGCCCCCCGGTGCCGCCCGCGCCGCTGTCGTCGCGCCCGCTGCCGCCGCCCCCGCTGCCGCCGCCCGCGGGGACGCACCCCCAGGCAGACAGCCCCACGACCACCAGCAGACTCACCCCTCGAACGCTCAGCATGATGTCGCCTCCAAGGTGCGCGCCGCGGGGTCGATCCCCGACGGCCTCCGAGCGCACTGTTTCGGAACACGCCTACCGCTCAGGGGCGCGCCCACTCACCCCGAAAGGGATTGGAAGGGTTGGGGGGCATCGGCTCAGGGCAGCTCGCCGGTGCGGGCGCAGTCCCCCAGGAGCGCGGCCAGGGTGTGCACTGACAGGGGCAGCCGGGCGCCCACGGCGGCGCCCTGGGCGCGCACCGACAGGGCCTGGATGGCCTCGCCCATCGGCGCCGGCACGCCGCGCAGGCCGCCGGCCTTGGCCGTCTCGAAGGCGCTCGCCAGGGCCTGGGCGGCGATGGGCCCGCCCTCGGCGAGGTGCGCGTCGATGGTCAGCCCGTCGTCGTCCGCGTCGACGCTGAAGGCCAGCCCGGCGCCCTCATCGGTGAGCAGCGCGGCGAGGGGTCGGGCCACCTGGCGGTCGATGGGTAGCACCTCGAACAGATCCTCGGCCGGGATCTGCCCGTAGGCCATGCCCCGTGGGGTGGGCGCCGGCCCCGAGGGGTCGTCGCCCTCCACCCGGGCGAGGACCGCCAGCACGGCCTCTCGGTCGCGGTGGGCGATGACCAGCTGCCCCTTCCACAAGGCGAAGGCCGCGCCGTCGCCCTGGTACAGCAGGGTGTTGGGGCTGATCCGCTCGCCCTCGAACGCCCCGTCGAGGGCCGCCCAGTCAATGGCGTCGAAGCGCCCCTCGAGCACGGCCACCTCGCCGATCACGGCGACGGTGTTGAGGTCTGTGAGAGGCTCGAAGCCCAGCGCGCGCATGTTCTCGAGGGCCCGCCGATCCATCCTCGGCAGGCAGCGTAGGGCCACCTGTATGGGCTGGGTCCGCAAGAGGGCGGCCACGTCGACGACGAGCCGCCGGGGCGCAGACGGATCGCCCAGGGCGGCCGCCAGCGGCGTCGCGGGCCGCACCTCGCTCGGTCGCGGGGCGTCCCCGGCCTGGGCGCGCCGGGCTGCGGCCGGCCCCAGCCGGGGGAGCGGCGGCGGGGGGCGCGGCGTCGCCAGCGCGGCCTCGACGGCGGGGGTGGGGGTCGCGGCGGCGGCTGGGCGTGGGGTGTCTGCCAGGACCCAGAGGGTGAGGCCGGTGCCGACCAGGATCAGCAGGCCCGCGCACAGGGCGAGGGGCTTGGACAGCGTGCGGGGCTGGGTCTGAGCCATCGTGGGCCTCCGGGGCGCAGCGTGCCTGTGTGACCACGCGCGGGCTCGGAGGTTCGGTGGATTCGGCGCGGGGGCCGGGGCGGACCGGCGGAGGCACCCCCACCCGGGCTGGGGGCCTGGTGCCTCACGGGGCGGTGTGGGCGGGGGGCCCGCCGTGGCCGATCAGAAGGTCACGGTGGCGAGGACGGTGTCGCTGTAGCTGCCCGCGGGCACCTGCTGATCCATGGTCACCTTGCCGTAGACGACCTGCAGCTGGGCCGCGCCGTTGCCGGTCTCGGCGACATCGGTCGCCTCGGTGTTGCCCCACACCGTGTCGCGGGCCTCGTTGCTGTACAGGAAGTACTCGATGAAGTTGGTGCCGTCGGTCATCCGGCGCAGGGGCACGTCGTCGGTCGAGCCCGCGTCGGCGTTCGAGCCCTGGCCCAGGGTGATGGTCACCGCCGCGCCGTTGGTGCAGGTGACGGTCACCCCGCCCTCGCCGGTCAGGTCCGAGGCCTTGTGGCTCACGATCGGGTCGTAGGCGCCAAAGTTCAGCGTGGAGGTCGAGATGGTGCAGTTGGCGGTGACCGACGCTTGCACCGTCAGGTTGGCGGTGTCGGTACCGGCCGAGGCCGGGACCGCGAGCAGGGCCATGGCGGCGATGGAGACGAGCAGGGCGGGGAGGCGCAAGGCGTTTGAGCGGCGCATGAGAGGGCCTTTCCACTCCAAGGGGGGTGCGCTTGGAGGTCGCCGGGTGCAGGATTTGCAACCCATGCCCGTGTTTCTTGGGCTTCTATATGTTCTATTTTAATCTGGGGTGTCGCTGATGACCCAGGGGGGCGGGTTTCAGTCAAGGGCTCGCCCAGGCACACCGATCGCGCGCGCGCGCCGCCAGACGTCGCTCGGATCACCCCCCGGTGCTCAGTAGGTGAGGGTGACGGTCAGCGTGTCGCTGTAGCTCCCCGGGACAGGGTTGGCGCCGGCCGCGATGCGGCCGTAGACGGTGATGACGTGCGTGCCGTTCAGCCCGGTGCCGCTCGCGGTGTAGGTCGAGGTGCCCTGGGTGCCGTCGCCCCACGGGCTGGTGCGGCTGGCGTCCAGGCAGGCGGTGTAGGGCAGGCCGGTGGCGCCCGCGGTGAGGGCCCGCGGGCTGTAGGTGCCGGACTGACCCGCGCTGATCGCCAGGCTGATGCTGTCCTCGGCCACCGCGCCCGAGCAGGTGTATGTGATCGATCCCGTGCCATCGGTGGGCGAGGGATCGAAGGGGTCGTAGGCGCCAAAGCTCACAGGCACGACGCTGTCGACACTGCACACGATCGCCTGCGCGGCGGCGGGGCCCAGCGCGAGGGCGAGGCCCAGCGCCCAGTGGGCAGGCAGGCGGCGCCTCATGGCCGACCTCGGGCGGCGACGGTGCGGCGGGTGCGCCGCGGGTCGCGGCGGGCAGACGCGACCTCGACGCACTCGACCAGGCCCAGGTCCAGCACGGGGCCGTCGCCCGGCTCAGGCACGGTGAGATCGAGCAAGCAGCGGCGGCCGTCGCCCGTGCGCGCCAGGCCGCGGTACTGGCCGGCGGGCAGATCGGCGAGCTCGAAGGCGCCGTCCTCGCCCAGCGGTGAGGTGTGCTGCGTCGCGCCCTGGCGCAGCACGAGGGTGCCGAAGCGCGGGACGGTGTCGGGGTTGGGGCCGCGCATCAGCAGCCGGCCGCGCACGAAGAGCGCCCGCACGATGCCCATGACGGTCCGCGCGCCCCCGCGCCAGGCCGGCGCCACGAGGCGCTCGGCGGTCTCGATGCGCCGGTCCAGCGGCAGGCGCGCGGTGTCGACGGTCAAGCGGTTGCCGTAGTTGGGCAGCAGGCCAGGCACCAGCGCGCGGCCGTTGGCGCCGGTGCGGGCGACGGGGTTGTTCGCCAGCCGGATGTGGGCGCCCTCGACGTTGGGGACCTCGACGACCGCAAAGGCGCGGTGCAGGGGCTGGCTCAAGTGTACGCCGCCGCCGGCGACCCAGGCGACGCCCCCCGCGGCCTCGAGGAGCAGGTGCTGGGCCTCGCCCTGCTGCACGAAGCGCGCGAGCGCCCGGCCCGCGCGGCCCTGGCCGCGGGCGGTCAAGTCGCCCTGGTTGACCTGGGTCTGGTGCAGGCTGGCGTGGGCGTCAAAGCCCAGCCCGGCGCCCTGGGGCAGGGGCCGCGAGAGGCCCACGTCCATCTGGCGCGTGCCCTGGTCGTCGGCCGTGCTGCCCACGCGGCCGCTGAGGCCGAGGTCGAAGGTGCCCGCCAGGTTGGCGAACACGGTCCAGACGATGGGCTGGTTCGGGTCGATCTGGCTGCGGGTGCCGGTCACCCGCAGGCTCACGCTGTCGTCGATGCCGGCGCTCACGCTGGCGACGCTGTCGAGGCTCAGGCCCACGTCCCGGCGCACGGCGGCGCGCTGCTGCAGGCCGGCGGTGAGGCGCTGGCTGAGGCTCACGTTCAGCGCGGCCGAGGCGTCCACCCGGCGGCGGTCGGCCTGGGGGGTCAGGCCGAGGTGGGCGTAGTGATCGCTCGCGCCGCGCACCGACGCGCTCGCCGACAGGCGGCGGCCCTGGTAGCCGTAGCCCAGCAGCCCCGCCACGCCGCCGACCCCGTCGATCCGGCTGCCGCTGATGGCCACGGCCAGCGCGCCCGCCGGCAGCCCGATGGCGAGGCTGGGGCCGCCCGCTGCGCCGGCGGGATCGCCCTCGAGCCCCCAGCTGACGGTGAGGCGGTCGGTCAGGCCGACGCGCTGCCGGCCGATGCCCGCCAGGCGGTCGTCGTAGTGGGCGCTGGCGGTGGCCTGGTCGAGGCGGCGCACGCCCACCGAGTAGCTGAAGTCGGTCTCGCCGGCCCGCAGGAGGCCCGGGGCCAGGTAGTAGCCGGACTCGAAGGCCTGCCGCCGGCCCAGGGCGTCGCGGATCTCGTAGCGCACCGCGCCTGCGCCGGTGGTGAGCGGGAGGTTCTCGAGGGTGAAGGCGCCGGGGGCGATGCGCTCGGTCCGCACGAGGGCGTCGTTGACGTACACGTCGACGGTGCTGGGGGTGTCCACGGCGCCGCTGTAGCCCAGCCCCGGGGCGCCGCGGTGGTACGGGTCGAGGGTCAGGTCGCGGCTGAAGGTGAGCCCGCCGAGCAGCACGTGGCCGCCGAGCCCGCCGGCGCCCCGGAAGCCGTCGCCGAGCTGCCAGCTCAGCAGCCGCTCGCGGTCGTGGTAGGTGAGGTGGCTGAGCCCACGCACGGCGCGGATCTCGGGGCTGTGGCTGACGCCCGAGAAGGCCGCGAGGCCACCGGCGCTGGCGCCCGCCTCGGCGTAGGCCTCGAAGCGCTCGCCGTCCATCAGCCGCGGGGCGTAGTTGAGGAAGGCCGACGGATCGAGCCGGTACTCGATGCCCGCCGGCGCGTCGGGGTCGAAGTCCACACGGGTGGCGCCGAACAGCCCCGGCTGCGCCTGCAGGGTGAGGGTGCCGGCCTGGTCGTCGCGGGCGTAGCTGAGCTGGGTGCCCAGCCGGGCCAGCGACACGTAGGGCTGGTCGTTGATCCGCACCCGGGCGATGGGGCTGAGGGTGAGCCCGGCGGCCGCGAGGGCCTCGGGGCCCATGAGCACGTCATCTCCTTGCAGCAGCACGACCGCGTCGCCTTGGGGCAGGCCGTTGAGCTGCCAGCTGAGGATGGCGGGGTGGGCGGGCGAGGTGGGGGCGGGGCCGTCTGGCTGCGCCGAGTGCGCGGGGGCGAGGCTGGCGAGGGCCAGGCACGCGAGCACCCGCACGTGACGGCGCATCGGCATGCATCACCCCTGCGGGCCGCAGTCAAAGGGGCCCTGGGCCGAGGTCTGAAGGTGGGCGTCGAGGGTCTCGACGGCGACGCGCAGGCGGGTGGTCTCAGCGCAGATGTGGGCGGGCAGCGGCACCGCGTAGGGGCGGCTGTCGCCGGCCAGGAGGTACCAGGCGGGCAGCGCCCGATCGAGCAGCGCGGTGCCGTCGGCGGCCTCGGCGGTGAGGCGCACGGTGCGCGCGCGGGTGTGGGCCGTGCCGGTGTTGCGCAGGGTCACCTGCACCGCGCCGTCGACGACGGCGAGCTCGCTCAGGGCAGGCTCGGCGGTGGCGCCCTTTGGGGTGAGGAAGACCGGGATCGACATCCGCAGGCGCATCGCGATCTGGCCCTTTGGCCCGTCGCCCTTGGGCAGCTCGGTGACGAGCAGGCGGTAGGTGGCCTCTTGCGCCTCGGGGGCCGACAGGGTGCCCACGCGCAGGATGCGGGACGCGCCGGGGGGGACCGACAGCAGCGTGGGGAACACGATCAGCTGGTCGGCGTGAGCTCCACGGCGCCGTCCGGCGTCTGCGCCCAGGCGAAGCCCTGGACCTGCACGTGGATGTCGTCGGCGCTGCGGTTGGTGAGCGTCAACGTGCCGGTGCGGGCCACCGCGTTGAGGTTCACCCGGACGGGGGAGACGGTGAAGTGGCCCGCCCACGCGGAGGGCGCGAGGCTCAGCAGCAGCAGCAGGATCAGGGGAACGCGCATGTGAGCCTCCTCGATGACCCCCCGCAGATCGGCGCGCCAGACTGGCGCACTGAGTCGCTGGGGACCTGGGTGACCCCGGGGGCCAGCGGGGGAGGGGCGGCTGCGGCGGGGCGTTCGAGGGGTCCGGGGGGTCGTCGTCGGGTGGGTGAGCGTCCTGGCGCTCTTCGAGCGCTCGGCGGGAGGCCGGCTGTGGCCCTGGTGTCGGCGCTGGTGTCAGGCCTCTGCTCAGCAGCGTCCCAGCGGCAAGCTCACTCTGACTAGATCCGGTGCCATGTCCCTGCTCAGGACCCCAGCAGAAGATCCGGTGCCAGAAGATCCGGTGCCAGGTCTTTTCAGGAAGATCCACAAGGCCCGACCGTCGACGGTGGCCTGACCGGAAATTGCCCCAACTTCGAGAGATTGCAGCTGACGAGAGGCACACGAAGGCGTCGGCGCGGGGGCGCAGCACGACGTGAAATCGGAGGAGGAGGCCACACAGGACGCACCTCAGGCGTGAGCGACCCCATCGCCATCCTCAGCCGCCTGGCGGTCCACAGGGCGCCACAGGCGCACGCGCACCGGCACGCCACCCCCCGCGGCCGGCACCGGGACCCACCGCACCATCCGCACCACCCGCACCACCTGGGTCGCCCGCCGCGCCAACCGCGACCGCGCCCGGCGCTGCCGCTGCCTCGCCCGCCGGTCAGCCCACCGCCCCGCCGTC
>JAUHVS010000055.1 GCA_030424955.1 bacterium
GCCGAGGCCCTCGCGCGCTTCCAGTCCGTCGAGGCCGACATCGTCGCCCGCGGGGACTTCGCCGCCTACCGGTGGAACCTCGCCCGGTGCTTCGAGTCGCTGGGGCGCTGGGCCGAGGCGGTCGCGGCCTACGACCACTACCTGACCCTGCCCGACGCGCCCAAGAACCAGGCCGAGGGGCGCGCGCGCCGGCAGGCCCTGCTGGACGCCCACTTCGGCCGGCTGATGATCACCTGCGACGTGTCGGGCGCCACCGTGAGCCTGCTGGGGGGCCCCCGCCGCGGCGCCACCCCCGCGCACACCGCCGGCTGCCCCGCCGACTGGGGGCCGCTGCCCGAGGGCCCCGTGCGCGTCGAGGCCCGCAGCCCCGGCGGGGTGGTGCACACCCTCTCGGAGCGGATCACCGCCGGGCGCACCACCCGGCTCGCCGTTGAGTTCCCCGCGTTGCTGACCGTGGCCGGCCCGCCCGGGGCCGCCGTGCTCATCGACGACGCCCCCGTCGGCGCCGTGCCGGTGGAGGCCCGCGCGGTGCCGCCCGGCTGGCGCCGGGTGGTGGTGGAGGCCCCCGGGCAGCTGCCCTGGCAGACCCGCGTGCAGGTGATCGCGGGCGCCCACCTGTCGCTGGACGCCAGCGCCCCGCCCCCCGAGGCCGCGTCGGCCCCCACCTGGCCGGCCTGGGCCGCGAGCGCCGGCGCCCTGGCCCTGCTCGGCGCCGGGGTGGGCTTCTACTTCGCGGCGGCCGAGGCCAACAGCCGCGCCGAGGACGAGGCCAGCGCCTACAACGCCAACCCCGATCCCGCGCGGCGGGCCGCCACCGACGCGCGCATCGCGGGGCACGTGGACGACTTTGAGCTGTACCGGACGCTCACCTACACCAGCCTGGGCCTGGGCGTGGCCGCCGCAGGGGCCGCCACGTGGCTGTTCCTGTCGTCGGAGGATGGGCTGGCCGTCGTGCCCACCGCCCAGGGCCTGGCCCTGGTGGGCGCTTGGTAGGGCGCGCCGGCGGCGGCCCTACTCGCAGGTCGCGCGCAGCAGGCTCGCCTGCCCGGGCTCGTCGGCGCTGAGGATCACCAGCTCGGCGCCCCGCTGGGTGACCGCAGCCACGGCACAGTCGGCGAGGGGCGGATCAACCGCCGGCCCGGCGCTCAGCCCCTCGCTCAGGGGCCACATCACGCACCGCCCACGGGCCTCGGCGAGCCGCCCCAACAGCCACAGCCCGGTGTCTGCGTTGCCCTGCAGGGACACCGCGGTCAGGGGCGGCACGTCGGGCACCCGGGG
Source organism: bacterium (assembly GCA_030424955.1). GTDB lineage: Bacteria > Myxococcota_A > Bradymonadia > UBA7976 > UBA1532 > JACKDL01. The sequence continues at coordinate 1,279 of JAUHVS010000055.1, forward strand.
CGCGCTGAAGGCCTCCCGCTCGAGGTCGAACCGGCTGAGCTGCACCCGCCCGGCGCCGTCGAGCCAGGCCAGGATCACCCCGCCCTCATAGGACACCGCCGCGCCCCGGCCCACCCAGCCCTCGACGGGGAAGCCCGAGCCCCGCGCGTCGCTCACGGCGTCGGGGGTCACCCGACCGGCTCGCAGCTCCTGGCTGCGCAGGTTGTAGCCGAACATCCAGCCCCCCTCGCGCACCGGCGCGATGGCCGTGGCGTTGGCCGCCCAGTCCCGCAGGCCGAACAGCTCCACCAGGCCCACCCGGCCCTCGCCCACGTTGAGCCGCACGTGGTTGTTCAGCGCGGCCTCCTGCCGAGGCGCGATGATCAGGGCCTCCGCGCTCGGCCCGTGCACCGCCATCAGGGGGCGGAAGATCTCCCCCGCCGCGGCCACGAAGGAGGGCACCGGGGGCAGCTCGACGCCGCTGCGCACCTCATAGATCGCCAGGCCCGCCACGCCCCCGTTGAGGAGCCCGCTCACCGCTGAGGTCACGATCCACACGCCGGGGGCCACGCTCGCGAGCGCCGGGAGCCGGCGCCCTCGGCCCGGCAGATCCACAAACGCCCCCTCCCAGCTCAGGAAGGCCGACGCGTCTCCGTCGCTGAGCACCATGCCGATGGTCCCCTCGGCGTCGACGGCGACGGCGACGTCGCGCACGGGGATCACCGGGCTCGGTACCGGCGCCACCTCGCCGAAGGTGCAGCCCCGCTCACAGCCGGGCGCGCCGTCGGCGTCGACAAAGCCCGGGACGCAGGTGAACACGCAGCGCCCGCCCAGGCAGGCGCCGCTGGTGTGGATGGGCCCTCGCACACAGAGCGCCCCGTCGGGGCCCTCGTCCACCAGCCCGTCACAGTCGTCATCCACGCCGTTGCAGCGCTCGGGGCCAGCCGCCACGAGGGGCACGCACGTCGAGTCCCCGGCCGTACACACCTGCCGCCCGGCGGCGCAGACCCCGAGCTGACCGGTGACACAGCCCGACTCCGGCACGGCCTCGTCGACGGCGCCGTCGCAGTCATCGTCCACCAGGTTGCAGGCCTCGAAGGCCTGGGCCGGCGCCAGGGGCTCGCAGCCGATCACGCCGCCGACGCAGGTCGCCCGACCCTCGGCGCAGGCGCCCAAGAGGCCCGTGTCGCACCCGCCCAGGCGGCCCTCGTCCACCCGCCCATCGCAGTCGTTGTCGCCCCCGTCGCAGACCTCGTCGAGGGGCAGGCCGGGGGTCGCCGAGCAGCCCACGCCCCCGGCCTCGCAGGTGCTCACGCCGCTGCGCTGGCAGGCCCCCACGCCCACCGCACAGGGGCGGGCGGCGATGGCCTCGTCCACGGTGCCGTCGCAGTCGTTGTCTTCGCCGTCGCACACCTCGTTGGCGCCCGCGCCGGGCGGCGGGGCGTCGCAGACCGTCGCCGCCGGGCCGTCGCAGACCAGGTGCCCCGCCGATCCGCACAGGCCGTCGCCCACCACACAGGGCGCGCCAACGCCGAAGTCCTCGTCGACCGCGCCATCGCAGTCGTCATCGCCGCGGTTGCAGGTCTCGATCCGCGGCGCCCCCGGCTGCGCGCTGCACGCGACGCCCCCGGCGCCGTCGCACACCCACTGGCCGTTGCGGCGGCAGCCCCCCACGCCCACCGCGCAGGGGCCGCCCAGGTTGAACCCCTCGTCGGCCTGCCCATCGCAGTCCTGGTCCGCGCCGTCGCAGGTCTCGGCGCCGGCGGCGCCCGGCAGGCAGCGCAGGACCCCGTCGAGGCACGCCGTGCTGCCCACCTCGCACGCCCCCACCGCGTCGGCGGCGCAGGGCTGCTCACCCAGGGCCTCATCGCTGGCGCCGTCACAGTCGTTGTCGGCGCCGTCGCACCGCTCGGCCTCGGGCACGCTCGCGCCCTCGCATGGGCCCCAGCCCCCGTTGGCGCAGCGCTGGGTGCCGAGCACGCAGGCGCCGACGTCAATGCCACAGGGGCGCACGTCCCCCGCGCCGCACTCGCAGCCCTCGTCCACGGCGCCGTCGCAGTCGTCGTCGCCGGGCTGCTCACAGGCCTCGGCCAGGCCCTCGGGCAGCCCGCAGAGCACGGCGCCCGCCTCGCAGCGGGTGACGCCGGGCACCCCACAGCCCACCAGATCGCAGCCCAGCGCGGCGATGCCCTCGTCCACGGTGCCGTCACAGTCGTCGTCGCGGGCGTTGCACGCCTCGACCCCCGCCGGCCCCGGCAGCGCCGAGCACATCACGGCCCCATCCGCCCCGCAGACCCGCACGCCGGCGCGCTCGCACTCGCCCAGCCCGGCGCGGCAGGCCTCGCCCAGGCCCAGCCCCTCGTCGGCCTGCCCGTCGCAGTCGTTGTCGAGGTTGTCGCAGCGCTCGGGCGCGCAGGGCGGCTCGCCGTCGGGGGCGGCGCCGGCCCCGTCGCGGGCCCCGCCGTCCAGGCCGGCGGCGTCGGGGTCCTCGACCAGGCTGGCGTCCTTCCCCGTCGGGCCGCGGTCGGGCAGGCCCACGTCCAGCGAGCCGCCCACGTCGGCCGCGCTCGCCGCGCCGGCCTCCGGCTGCGCCTGGGCGCCCGTCAACTGCACGTCTGGCGCGTCCAGACACCCCACGAGCAGCGCCGCGGCCAGCCACCAGAGTCGAGTCATGCGCGTCTCCCCGATCTGCGCGTGGCGGCCCGCAGCCACCGCCGCGCGCCACCCCAGTCCACTGCCAGCCTACTGCTCCCCCCCGGCAGAGGACAGCCACGTCGGCGCGCCAGCCGGCCGCCCCCGGGCCTCTGGCGCCGTCGGTTGAACCGCGGGCGCCGCTTTCCCTACCCTGCGCCCGTATGCGAACGGCCCTTGTCCTGCTGCTCTCGCTCGCCCTCTGCCCCCTCGTGGCCTGCGACGACGACAGCTCATCCCCCGTCCACCGCGCGGATCTGGGCCTGCCCGGCGCCGACGCACGCCCGGACGCCGCCCCCGTCGCCGATCTGGGCATGGGCGCCGTGGACGCCCTGACCGACCCCAACGCCGACGGCGGCGTCATCCCCTGCGACGGCGACGAGGCCTGCGGCCTGCGGGCCTGGTGCGCCGAGGGCCTCTGCACCCCCGGCCGCGACACGTCGGTGGTGGCCCTGCCCGCCGACGGCGTGACCCGCGTCGGCGCCGCTGGCTTCGAGCTGACCCCCACCGCGTGGGAGAGCTGGACCGACCGCGCCGGCGCCGACTGCCCCGACAACCGCGCCGGCCGCTTCGACGGGCGCCTCGACACCCCCACGCCCGCCGATCCGTGCGCCGACGGCTTCGACGATGCCAACGGCGACGGGCACTTCAACGCGGTGTGGCTGGGCGGCGACGGCATGGACCGCCCCGCGGCGGCCGTCGACAACGAGCACCCGCCCGCCGGCCGGGTGCTCGTGCTGGCCCGCGACGACACCGTGCGGGTGGTGATCGCCCTCGATCTGCACGCCCTCGACGCCGCCCGCGTGGCCGAGCTCGACCGCCGCCTGCGCCTTCGCCTGGGGCTGGCCGAGGGCGAGCTGCTGATCCACACCACCGGCAACCGCAGCGGCCCCGACGCCACCGGCCTGCACGGCCCGTCGCTGGCCGTGGTGGAGGGCGAGGCGGGCGAGGCCCTGCAGCGCCGCCTGGGCGGGCGCATCGGCCTGCTGTCGGCCATCCCGCGGCGATCGGGCCTCGACGAGGCGTGGTTCTCGGCCTGGATCACCCGCGCCGCGGCCGCCGTGGAGCAGGCCGTCGCCCGGGCCACGCCCGCCGAGATCGCCGTCTCCCGCGTCGCCCTGCCCGTCGATCCCGATCCGCCCGGGGACGGCGCGCTGGTGGTCCCCGACGCCGACGAGGATGGCCGGCTCAACGACCCCGCCGATCTCGCCGCGTGGCGCGCCCGCCCGCAGCGGCTGGCCCGCGACACCGCGCTGCCGGGCGCCCGGGATCCCTGGCTGGGGGTGGTGGGCTTCCGCGCCACCACCGACGGCCGCCCGCTGGCCTGGGTGCTGAGCTGGGGCGCCGCGCCCGCGGTGATCCCCGCGAGCGAGCCCCGCCTGAGCGCCGACTTCCCCGGCCGGGTGCGCGCCCGCCTCGAGGGCGACGGCGACGCCCGCGCGCTGTGGATCACCGGCGCCGCCGCCGACACCGTGCTGGCGGGCCGCGACGCCTGGGTGCCCGCCGTCGACGAGCAGGGGCAGCTGGTGGGTGAGGACGGCGCCCCGGTGGACGATCCCGCGCTGGCCCGCGCCAGCCAGTCACCCCTGGCCGCCCTGGGCACCCTGATCGCCGCCCGCGCCCAGCGCGCCCTGGCGGACGCCGAGTGGCAGCCGGCCTCGCTGAGCGCCCAGGCCCGCTACGTCTGGCTGCCGCTGACCAACCCGCGCCACGGCCTGGCCGCCCGCCTGGGCATCATGGGCCCCCTGGGCGACTGGCTCACCGGCCGCAAGACCACCCGCCGCTGGGCGAGCGCCGCCACCACGCCGGCCTGCGGTGGGCTCGGCTGCGCCCGCTACCGCCTCGCCCGCATCGACCTGGGCCCGGTGTCGTGGATCACCACCCCCGGCGCCCTGGACGGCGGCCTCGTGCGGGGCCGCAGCGCCGTCGAGATCGAGTACGGCGAGGCCCTGTCCCTGGCCGACGTCGACCTGGACGGCGTGCCCGACGCCGAGGACGACGCCCTGCGGGTGCAGGCCCGGGGCGCCAGCCGCGTGGGCACCGTGACCCTGCCCGCCCCCCTGAACCCCCAGCGCTTCGGGGCGGTGACCAGCCTCGCCACCCCCAGCATCTGGGTGCTGGGGCGCTTCGACGGCGGCCTCGGCAGCCTGCGCGACGGCGCGAGCGTACCCAACGTGTTCGAGGGCCAGCTCGACCCCCTGGCCGACTTCGTCACCGCCCCGCAGAACGCCGCCATCGTGCTGTGCCAGAGCGGCTACCCCTGCCAGAGCGATCTCACCCTGGGCGAGCTGACGGCGCTGACCTTCGACGCCCAGCCCGAGGCCCTGGCGGATCTGCCGGGTGGCAGCGAGCTGCGGCTGCAGAGCGTGGGGCTGGCCCAGGTGGAGGCCGCCGGCGGCTGGTACATCGAGGACGACGAGGGGCGGCTGCGGGCCAGCGGGCAGGCCATCGTGCTGGGCCCGGCCGACCGCGCCTTCACGCCCGGCGTCGATCTCATCGAGGCCGGCGTACGCCGCGGGGATCTGCTCACGGTGCAGGCCTGGCGCACCCCGGCCGCGCCCATCGACGGCCTGGTCCCGCTGGTGCTGCGCGACCACCCCAACGCGGCCGACGCCTGGCACGCCAGCAGCGCCCAGGGGGGCGAGCTGGTCTACAACACCGCGTGCGAGCTGATCTTTGCGGGCGCCTGCCCGCACCGCCGCGAGCCCATCGGCGCCGATCCGAACGAGACCCTGCCCCGCGCGCCCTGAGGGCGTCCGCCGGCCTCCTCAGGCCGTGGCGATCCGGCCGCCCCCGTCAGTACAGCGGGATCTCGGGGGTGCCCTCGGCCGCCTGCACGGTGGCCTGGGGCGGCATGACACCGTCGGCGTTCGGGGCGGCCGACGCCACCCGCCAGGTGCCGGCCAGGGGCCCGCTGCGCAGCACCACCCGCTCGGGGGCGGCGTCCACCAGGTAGTCCACCGCCACGAACCGCTTGCCCTTCGGGCCGCTCATCTCGAGCCGACCGTCGACCACCTGCCAGCGCCCCGTCAGCGTGCGGGCCTCGGCGTCCGCCCAGCCGCCGGCGGTCCACTGGGCCGTGGGCATGCTCCGGATCTCGCCGCCGTCGGCCAGGTGCGCCGTGCGCGCCTCGCCCACCAGGAACCGGCGGGCGAGCACGTGGGTCAGCCCCTTGCCCAGGAACGCCGCGTGGCGCGCCTTCGCCGCCGCCAGCCCCTGCACCGCCACCGGCTTGCCCTGGAACATGAAGGTCAGCTCGCCGAGCTGCACGGGGCCCGCCTTGGGATCCACCTGGCGGATCACCACCGTGAGCTTGTCGAGGGTCAGCGGCAGCGGCATGTCGAGGGCGTGCAGGCCCTGCGCCCGGCGCCGCTCATGGAAGCCCTCATCGTTGACGAGCTGGGGGTTCCACTGCAGCCGCCCGGTGAACGCCATCACCGCCGGCCCCGCCGTCAGCTGCGCCTGGCGGAAGTGCACCGGCCAGCGCGTCGACAGCGCGCGGTTGTGCAGGCCCAGCTCCACCACGGCGGGCGTGTTGCCGCCCTTCGGGCCCGGCTCGAGGCGCAGGCCGTCCACCTGGATGGGCTGCGCGAAGGTGAAGTCGATGGCGTAGTCCTGCACGGCGGCGGCCTCGGGGCAGAGCACCCAGGGCTGATCCGCGCGGCCATCGAAGAGGTCGAGGGGCCCCCCCACGAGGGGGTCGGTGGCCTGCCCGGCCGCCATGCAGTGCGGCGGATCCGCCGCCCGGACCGTGTGGACGACGAGCGCCTGGGGGCCAGCGGCCGGGGCGGCCTCCGCCATCGCGGCCAAGGGGGTCAGGGTCAGGCACAGCGCCGCGGCGAGTGGGGTACGAAGCGTCGGCATCACATCCTCCTTGGGTCGGCGCGGGGCGAGCCCGCGCGCGCTCTCGCGCAACATACCCGTAGGCAAAGGTGTGTGTCGAAATTGGGTGGGGGGTGAGATCACCCCCCAGCGCCCGGATCAGGGCGCCTTGGCGGGGCGCTGCCGCTTCCCGTTCGCCTCGACCAGCAGCTGGTAGGCCGCCTTGTGGTCGGGATCGCGCCGGATGACGGCGTGCATGATGTCTTCAGCCTCGGCGTACAGCCCCATCTCGTAGGCCCGCCTGCCCTTGGCCATCAGGGTCTCGATGGGCAGATCCGCCTCGATGGGCGGCCGCGGCCGCCGGCTGCCCGTCGCGCCGTCCGGGGCCCCGCCGTCGACCGGCTCCGGGCCGGCGTCGGCGTCATCCACCGCGCCGGCTGCAGACGGGGGCGCCAGCGGTGGCGCGGGCACGGCCACAGGGGGCGCCGGCCGCGGCTGGCTGCGCAGGCGGTAGAGCACCAGCCCGCCGATGACCACGAAGAGCACCGACAGGTTCAGGGCGAGCTGGCTGATGACCGCCCGCCGCCGGTGGCGGCTCTCCGGCGCGCGGCGCTGGCCAGCGCGGATCTGGTTCGCGCCGATCCACGCGTCGATCACGGACGCCAGCCACGGCAGCACCAGCAGCGCGCCGAGGGCATACCACCCGGCCCGCTCGAACTGGCCGTTGTAGACCTGGCCCATGCCCGGCAGGACGAGGCTCAGCAGCGACGCCCGCAGCGGGCTGTGATCCGCCTCGGCCCGGCGCGCGGTCAGCGGCTCTGCGGGCAGGCGCCGGGGCGGCCGCCGGCGGGGCGGTGGGAGGCGGGGCTCGGGCGAGCCGGCCGGCAGCGTGTGCTGCTTGCGGGCCACCGGGGCGGCGGCCGGGGGCGGCGGCGCCGCGCGCAGGGCGCCGAAGGGATCCAGGCCCGCCTCGTCGGGCAGCGGCGCGTCGGTCAGGGTGTCGGGGCCCCGGGCGGACGGCGCCTCGCTGGTGAGCCGGGCGGGGCGGGGCATCGAGCCCGTCTCGGTCACCTGGGGCTGCGGCGCCGCCAGCCGGAAGATGAGGGGCCCGGACTCGCTGGAGAAGCCGCTCGTCTCCAGGGCCGTGTGCGGCAGGTCGGCCAGCTCCCGGGGCGGGGGCGGCGCCACCAGCGGCGGCGGGCGATCCACGGCGGGCAGCCGCGGCACGGTGGCGCGGCGATCCTCGCTGCCCTCCACCGCGAAGGGATCCAGGTCGAGCATGCTCGACCCGCGCCCCTGCTGGGCGCTGCTGCCGTCGAGGCTCGACGGGGTGAAGCTGGCCCCCGGCGCGTCGAAGCTGCCGATGACCCGGGTGCTGTGCCCACCCAGCGACCCCGCGTCCGCCGGCACGTTCTCCAGGCGCTCCGGCGCCGTGGGCAGCGGGCCGGCCGCGGCCTTTCGCCGGGCCACCGCCTCGTCCAGGGCCGCCTGCAGATCGGCGCTCGCGAAGGAGGCCGTCTGCTGCACCGACGGCTCGACCGCGTGGGACAGGCCGGCGAGGCTCATGATCTCCTCGTCGCTCGCCTCGGCGATCAGCCCGGCCACCGAGGCGCCCACCAGGGTGCCCGACGCCGTGCTCGCCGTGCCCTCGCTGTCGTCGAGCAGGTGGGCCTCGGCGCCGAGGCTCGTGCACACGGCCAGCAGCTCGTCGGCCTCGGCCCGGGACAGGGCGTCCGCGATGACCACCGGGCCCAGGCGCAGCGTCGCCTCGAGCTCCTCGGGGTCCAGACCCGCCAGCGGCGCGATCATCGCGGCCACGCCGCCCGGATCGTGGGCCACGCGGATACGGACGCCGAAGGATCCTCGCTGTGATCTGGAAGTCGCCATGCCGGTCGCATGATACGGGATCGGCCGGGGCTGCCAATTTTTTCGAGATTCCCATGGGTTCGGCGCGCGGGGCCGCCCCTCGGGCCCCCGGACGATCCCAGGGCGGCCTTGCGCCGCCGGCCTCCGCGAGGCGGCCGACCCTCATTTGTGCGTCGGGCAGGGGCCAGCGCGGGCGCCCGGTGTTATAGTTGGCGACCTTGTGTCGCGCTGCCGACCTGTGCCGAGGAGACCCCCGTCGCCGTGCGCTTTCTCGACCGCCGCATACACCTGATCACCGGCAAGGGGGGCGTGGGCCGCACCACGGTCACCGCCGCCCTGGCGCGCGCCGCTGCGCGCCACGGCCGCCGCACCCTCGCCCTCGAGATCGGCGATCCGGACGGTGGGTACTCGCCGCTGGGTCGGCTGCTCGGCCGCGAGACCCTGAGCGAGACGCCGGCGCGCCTCAGCCAGCACCTCAGCGTCGCCCACCTGTGGGCGCCGGTGGGCCACGAGGGCTTCCTGCGGTCGGTGCTGCCGGGGGGGCCGCTGATCAAGAGCGCGCTCAAGTCCCGCGCCCTGCGGAAGTTCCTCGACGCCGCGCCCTCCTTCCACGAGATGGGCGTGTTCTTCCACCTGCTGCTGCTGCTCGAGGCCACCCGCGAGGATGGCCAGCCGGAGCACGAGGTGATCCTCATCGACATGCCGGCCACGGGCCACACGCTGGCGCTGACCGGCCTGCCCGATCTGCTGCTGGGGCTGATCCCCCGCGGCCCGGTGGCCAAGGCCCTGCGCCGGGGGCAGGCCTTCATGAACAACCCCGCGCAGGCCGCCGCCTGGGTGGTGACCCTGCCCGAGCAGCTGCCGGTGACCGAGTCGCTGGAGCTGCTCGACGGCCTGGCCCGCACCCAGGTGCCCATCGGCGGCGTGCTGCTCAACCGCTACCCCGACGATCCCTTCGATCCCGAGGAGCGGGCCGCCCTGGACGCCTTCATGGCGCAGCACCCGGCGCAGGGGGGCCTGGCCCTCAAGCGCATCGACCAGGCGCAGGGCGCCGCCGATCGCCTGCGGGCGGGCACGGACGCCCTGATCGTGTCGCTGCCCGAGGTGTGGGTGGATGATCCGGGCCCCGTGCTCGAGGCCCAGCTGCACGCCGCCATGCGGAGGACCCCATGAGCGCGCCGTCCCCCGCCCAGCTGTTGGACGCGCGCAAGGTCATCGTCTGCTGCGGCGCTGGCGGCGTGGGCAAGACCACCGTCAGCGCCTCGCTGGCCCTCGCGGCCGCCCGCCGCGGCAAGCGGGTGCTGGTGGTCACCATCGATCCCAGCAAGCGCCTCGCCGAGGCCCTGGGCGTCGACCGCAACCCGCCCGAGCCGGTGGCCCTGGCCGCCGACCGCCTGGCGAAGCTGGGCGTGCAGGCCCCCGGCAGCCTGTCGGCGTGGATGCTCGACCCCCAGCTGGTCAGCGACACCGTCGTGCGCGAGCGCTCCCGCACCCCCGACGAGGCCGAGCGCCTGCTCACCAACCCCATCTACCGCAACGTGTCGGCCATGATCGCCGGCATGCAGGAGTACACCGCCGTCGAGGCCCTGCACGCCTTCGTGGGCGACGACCAGTACGACCTGGTGGTGCTCGACACCCCGCCCTCGCGCAACGCGCTGCGCTTCCTCGACGCCCCCGACCGGGTGGGCGCCTTCCTGGATCGGCGCATCTTCAACCTGTTCGTGCCGGGCGAGGGCGGCGTCATCCGCCGGGTGGCCAGCCGGCTGATCGAGAAGGTCCTCGACACCACCTTCGGCGAGGACACCCGCCGGGATCTGCAGGTGTTCTTCGAGCTGTTCAGCCAGATCCTGGGACACCTCAACAAGAACCAGCACGACATGCGGGCCTTCTTCCAGTCCGAGGCCGTGAGCTTCCTGCTGGTGACCTCGCCCGCCCGCGAGGCGGTGACCGAGGCCTTCTTCTTCGAGAAGAAGACCCGCGAGGAGCTGGGCCTGCACCTGGGCGGCTACGTGCTGAACCGCAGCCTGGCCTGGGCGGCCGATCTGCCCATGCCCGACACCCTGCGCCGCCCCGTCGACGCCCCCGCCGCCCTGGGCCGGGCCCTGGGCCGCCTCGCCCCCCTGGCCCAGGCCGAGGCCCAGCTGGCCCGCACCCACGCCGATCTGGCCTCGGAGCTGCGCAACCGGGCGGGGGATCACGGCTTCGCCTGGGTCCTGCCCCGGCTGCCCGACGGGGCCGGCGCCCTGGAGGCCCTGATCGGCCTGGCCGACGCCCTCATGACCGACGGCCTCGCGGCCTCGCCCGCCGGTGGGCCCACCACCGCCTGATCCCCGCCCCTCGGAGTCCGCCATGTCCCGTCTCGCCCTGTCCGCCCTCGGCGCCCTCGCGCTGGCCGCCCCCTTGACCGCGTGCCAGCGCAGCGGCACCGCGGCGCCCCCGGCCGCCGCCCCGTCGGCCGCCGCGAGCCAGGCCGCCGCCTCGGCCCCGCCGTCCGCCGCCCCGTCGGTGGCCAAGGCCGCCGCCAGCGCCGCCGCCAAGGCCGGCGGCCACGGGCGCGGCGGCCCCGAGATCAAGTGGGCGGGCCCCATCGCCTGGACCGACTACGCCTCGGGCCTCGCCGAGGCCAAGGCCACCGGCCGCAACGTGTGCCTGGTGCTCTACGCCGACTGGTGCCCGCGCTGCCGCGAGCTGGCCCCCGTGTTCGCCGAGCCCGACGTGGTCGAGGCCGCCAAGGGGCTGGTCATGGTGCGAGCCAACTCCGACCTGCGCACCGAGTGGATGCAGCGCTACGCCCACCTGGGCAGCTACGTGCCGCGGGTGTTCTTCTTGGATCCCAACGGCACGGTCATCAGCGACATCAAGGCCAGCCACCCCCGCTACCCCTACTTCTACGCGGCGGGCCGCAAGGCCGAGCTCATCGCCAGCCTGCGCGCGGCCCAGGCGCCGGCGGGGGCCAAGTGAGCGCCCGCGTGCTGGCCGCCGCGCGGTGGGCCGCCGCCCAGCACCACCAGCAGCGCCGCAAGGGCCGCCACGACACGCCTTACATCAACCACCCGCTCGCCGTGGCCGAGCTGCTCGCGCGGGTCGGGGGCGTCACTGACGAGGCCATCCTGTGTGCGGCCCTGCTGCACGACGTGGTGGAGGACACCGACGCCACCCTGGCCGACGTCGAGGCCCGCTTCGGCGCCGAGGTCGCGGGCTACGTGGCCGAGGTGAGCGACGACAAGACCCTCACCAAGGCCGAGCGCAAGCGGCAGCAGGTGCTCAAGGCGCCCCACAAGAGCGTGGGGGCCAAGCTCATCAAGCTGGCCGACAAGACCAGCAACGTCGGCGACCTGTTGGACGATCCCCCCGCGTGGCCGGCCTCGCGGCTGCGGGCCTATGTGGCGTGGTCCCGCGAGGTCATCGACGGCCTGCGCGGGGTCAACCCCGCCCTCGAGGCCGCCTTCGACGCCACGGCGGCCCGCGTGGATGCCGAGCTGCCCACCGACGACGACTGATTCTGGCTCGCCCTTTCTGATACACCCTGCTGCGACGGCAGGCGGGGCCGAACCATCCAAGACCCCGTCCAGTTCCGAGCGGAGGGCACGTGCGGGTCGCATCGACACACTTGGCGTGGGCGCTGGGGGCGTGGCTCCTGGGCGCCCCGGGCTTCAGCGCCGCCCAGTCAGGGGCGCAGGGCACCTCGGAGGTTGAGGCCCAGGCCGGCCAGCTCACCAAGGCCCCGGCGCTGGTGACCTTCGTCGAGGCGGTCTACCCCGAGTCTGCGCTGGCCGACGGCACCGGCGCCCGGGTGATGCTCGACATCGTCATCGACGAGAAGGGCGAGGTCACCGAGGCCAACGTCCTGGAGAGCGGTGGCGCGGCCTTCGACGAGTCCGCCATCGCCGCGGTCTACCAGTTCGTCTTCAGCCCGGCCGAGATCGACGGCAAGCCCGCGTCGGTGCGCATCCAGTACGAGTACGTCTTCACCCCCCGCAAGGTGGTCGAGGTCAAGGACGCCCCCAAGGACGAGCCCCTGGGCGAGATCACCGGCCGCCTGCTGGAGCGCGGCACCCGCAAGCCCCTCATCGGCCTGCGGGTGGTGCTCGAGGGCCTCGACCGCGAGACCTACACCGACGCCACCGGCGCCTTCCGCTTCGAGAAGGTGCCCGCCGGCGAGGTGGATCTGCTCGTCGAGGACGAGGCCTACGAGAACGTGGTGGACCGCGAGACGGTGCGCGCGGGCGAGGCCACCGACGTCTTCTACTACGTCGAGAAGACCGGCTTCGGCAGCGACAGCATCACCGTGGTCGGGCGCCGCCCGCAGAAGGAGGTGGTGCGGCGCACCATCTCGATCCAGGAGATCCGCACCGTGCCGGGCACCAGCGGCGACGCCCTGAAGGTGGTGCAGAACCTGCCCGGCGCCGCCCGGATCCCCTTCGGCGGCGGGGCGCTGGTGTTGCGCGGCGGCGGCCTGAGCCAGGCCTACGTCGACACCATGCCCATCCCGCAGGCCTTCCACTTTGGGGGCCTGCGCTCGACCATCGCGTCGGCCCTCATCGAGAGCCTCGACGTGACGCCCGGCAACTTCGACGTCGAGTTCGGCAAGATCAACGGCGGCGTGGTGGACGTGCGGCTGCGGGCGCCCCGCAGCGACGGCATCCACGGCTACATCGAGACCGACGTCTTCGACACCGGCGTGCTGCTCGAGGGGCCGCTGGGCGAGCACGGCAGCATCGCCGTCGCCGCCCGCCGGTCGTACATCGACGTGCTGCTGCCGCTGTTCTTGCCCGAGGACGCCAGCACCCAGTTCAGCACGGCGCCGCGCTACTACGACGCCCAGGTGCTCTACGAGTACAAGCACGGCAAGAACCGCGTGCGCGCGCTGGCCTACGGCAGCAACGACAAGATCGTCGCGACCATCGACGAGCCGCCCGACAACAACCCCATCATCCGCGGCAACGCCAGCGCCGAGTTCAGCTTCATCGGCACCCAGCTCAGCTGGGAGCACCGGGTGACCGAGGACATCGTCAACGACGCCACGCTGGCCTTCTACGTGCAGCCCTTCGCCTTCAGCGTGGGCCCGCAGATCGACCTGTCCCTCGACATCTATGTGTTCACCCTGCGCGAGAAGATCAGCCGGAAGTTCAACGAGAACCTCACGCTGACCATCGGCACCGACAGCGACGTGGTGTGGGGCAAGGTGAACGCCAGCGGCGTCGGCGGCCCGCCCATCGAGGGTGAGAACCAGGGCTCGGCCGCCAACGCCGAGACCCAGGGCGTGGACGGCCTGGGCTTCTTCTTCGCGACGCCCAGCCTGTGGGCGCGGGCCGAGTGGACCGCCGGCGACTTCACCGTGCTGCCGGGCATCCGGCTGGACTACTTCGGCGCGGTGGACGAGTTCGAGGCCCAGCCCCGGCTCACCGTGCGCTACCAGGCCACCAAGAACACCGCCATCAACGCCGGCGCCGGCCTCTTCGCCCAGCAGGTGGACGGCGCGCAGATCACCGAGGACTTCGGCAACCCCGACCTGCACGTCGAGACCAGCACCCACTTCTCGCTGGGCGTGGCCCACCGCTTCACCGAGGCCCTCAACATCGACATCACCGGGTTCTACAAGGACTTCCAGGATCTGGTGCGCTCGGTGGACAACCCCGAGGTCAACTACGACAACGCGGGCGTCGGCCGGGCCTACGGCATGGAGCTGCTGCTGCGCCACGACCTGACCGACCGGCTGTACGGCTGGATCAGCTACACCCTGATGCGCTCGGAGCGGAAGGACGGGGCCGACGAGCCCTGGCGGGTGTTCGACCTGGACCAGACCCACAACCTGGTGGTCATCGCCCAGTACAAGCTCACCCCGAAGTGGCAGGTGGGCGCGCGCTTCCGCTACGTGACCGGCAACCCCACCACCCCGGTGCTGGGCGGCATCTTCAACAGCGGCACCGGCACCTACGATCCGCGCTTCGGCGCCACCAACGCCGACCGCCTCGATGACTTCCACCAGCTCGACCTGCGCGTCGACAAGCTGTGGGTGTTCGACACCTGGCAGATGGTGACCTTCCTCGAGGTGCAGAACGTCTACAACCGGGCCAACCCCGAGGGCGTCGACTTCAACTACAACTTCACGCAGTCCCGCAATCAGGCGGGCCTGCCCATCATCCCGTCCTTCGGGATCAGGGGGCAGTTCTGATGCGCCAGACACCCGCCCTGCTCGCCCTGCTGCCCCTGGCCGTCGCCCTGTCGGCCTGTGGGCCCGAGTTCGACCCCGTGTCGCTCATCAACGACTACCGCCTGGTGGCCATCGCCACCGACAGCCCCGACACGGTGCCCGACGCGATCCTCACCGCGCAGGTGATCGACGCCGATCCCGAGGGCCGCGCGCCCGCCCCCACCGTGTGGTCGGTGTGCCCGTACAGCTTCGGCTCGGGGGTGGAGTACGCCTGCCTGGTGCCGGAGTCGG
>JAUHVS010000834.1 GCA_030424955.1 bacterium
GGGCGCACCTGCCCCCGCACTGGGGCTCCGGGCCTGTGGTATCCTGCGCCCATGCTCAGCCTCCTCTCCGACATCTGGTCCACCGATCCAGCCCGCGCGGGGCTGATCCTCGCGCTGTCGATCCTGGCGGCCGCGCTGGTGGAGCGCGGCCTGCGCCACGCCTTCGGCGCGCTCAACGCGCGCACGGAGTTGGCGCTGCCCGACCGCGTGCTCGATGCCGTGCGGCGGCCGACCTTCATCACCGTGCTGGCCGTGGGGGCCGAGTGGGCGAGCCGCGAGGCCAACCTGCACGACCGGCTCACCTTCCTGCTGCGCGCCTGTCTGTACTCGGCGGCCATCCTCACCTGGACCTGGGCGTCCATCCGCCTGGCCGGCGCCGCGCTGGACCGCATCAGCCGCCGCGCGCAGCCCGGCGCCCTGCTGCAGCCCAGCACCATGCCCATCTTCGACATCGTGGCGAAGGTCACGTCGGTGGCGCTGGGGCTGTACCTGGTCTTCCTGGCCTGGAACATCGACCTCACCGCGTGGCTCGCCTCGGCCGGCGTGCTCGGCATCGCCATCGGCTTCGCCGCCAAGGACACCCTCGCCAACCTGTTCGCGGGCCTGTTCATCCTGGCCGACCGCCCCTACCAGCTGGGCGACTGGATCGTGCTGGGCGATCTGCGCGGCCGCGTGACCCACATCGGCGTGCGCTCCACCCGGCTGCTGACCATCGAGGACATCGAGATCACCGTGCCCAACGCGATGATCGCCGAGGGCCGCATCGTCAACGAGGCCGGCGGCCCGAACCGCGCCCACCGCCTCGCGGTCAACGTGGGCGTTGCCTATGGCAGTGACATCGACACCGTGCGCGCCGCCCTGCTCTCGGCCGCCGAGACCTGCGACGCGCAGCTCGCCCGCACGCCCCGCCCCGCGGTGCGCTTCCGGGCCTTCGGGGACTCCTCCCTCGACTTCTCTCTGCTGGTCTGGGTGGAGGATCCCGGCCAGCGCGAGTGGGTCATCGACGCCCTGAACACCGCCGTCTACCGCGCGCTGGCAGACGCCCACCTCACGATCCCCTTCCCCCAGCGCGACCTGTGGGTCAAGCAGTGGCCCAGTCCGCCCGCGCCCGGCGACGACCACGACCGCGACGGTTGAATCGACCCCGGCTGCTCTGAAAAAAGTACGCTGGAACAAAAGGGCCTGGCCCCGCCCGCAGTAGGATGCGGCGGGCCTCTCAACCACTGGCAGGGATGACATGAAGCACTGGATCCTCTCGGGCCTGCTCGCCGCAGGCGCGCTGGCGTGTAGCGACGACGACAGCGGCGGCAGCGGCCGCGCGCCCCAGCAGACCACCGCCCTCTTCGGCCAGATCAAGGCCGCGGACGGCAGCCCCCTGGCCGGCGCTCGCGTCGCGGCGGGCACCGCCACGGCGACCACCGGTGCGGACGGGCGGTTCAAGCTGCAGCTGCCCGCCGGCGAGCCCGTCGTGCGGGTCACGGCGCCGAGCCACCTGCCGCTGATCCGCAAGACCCGCATCCTCGACGGCGCCGCCACGGCCTTCGACGGCCAGCTCCTCGCCGAGGCGCCCGCCGTCCCCGTGGACGCCAGCGCCGGCGGCGCCGTGGACGGTGAGCGCGGCGCGCGGGTGGTGATCCCCGCGGGCGCCCTCACCGCGGCCGACGGGACCCCCGTCACCGGCTCGGTGTCGGTGCACCTCACGCCCATCGATCCCAGCGTCCCCGCCCAGCTGGAGGGCGCGCCGGGCGATCTGTCGGGCGTCAACCTGCTCGAGGTCTCCACCAAGCTCGAGTCCTTCGGCATGGTCGACGTCACCATCCGCCAGGGCGGCGACGAGCTGCAGGTCGCCCCCGGCGCCCACCTGCAGGTGCAGATCCCCGTGCCGATGGGCCTCGCCAGCGACCCCCCGGCCACCATGCCCCTGTGGAGCTTCGACGAGGCCGCCGGCCAGTGGGTCGAGGAGGGGACCCTCACCTTCGACGCCGACAGCGGCACCTACGCCGGCCAGATTCACCACATGAGCTTCTGGAACGCCGACCAGGCCCTGCAGACCACCTGCATCAAGGGCAAGGCGGTCGACGGCAACGGCGCCCCCGTGGCCGGCGCGGCCATCCACGCCCGCGGCGCCGACTACATCGGCGCCGATCGCGCCGTGGCCAACGCCGACGGCCTGTTCGCCGTGCTGGTGCGCATCGACAGCGACGTGGACGTGCTGGCCAGCCACGGCGGCGGCGTGCAGCGCCGCGTGCGCAGCGGCAGCGCCCCCGCCCGGGCCCCGGCCGATCCCAGCGATCCCGCCTGCACCGACGGCGGCGAGTGGGTGGTGGAGCGCGGCGTGGTCGACTTCGGCGATGGCCGGGTCGTGGACTGCAACGTCAATGATCTCAACCGCTTCAGCGCCTGCCTGCCCCTGGTCGTGGAGCTGGTGC
>JAUHVS010000835.1 GCA_030424955.1 bacterium
GAGGTGCAGCACTACAGCGTCGACCAGCGCGGCGCCGCCACCCGCCTCAGCGATCCCACCGGCCGCGCGGTGTGGCAGGCCGACTACGATCCCTACGGCCGCCTCACCCGCCTCACCGGCGACGACAGCGAGCTCGACCACCAGCCCCTGCGGCTGCTGGGCCAGCGCCACGACGCCGCCACCGGCCTGAGCCACCACCGCTACCGGGTGTTCGACCCGCAGTCGGCCCGCTTCATCAGCCCCGATCCGCTGGGGCTCGTGGGGGGCGAGAACCAGTTCGGCTTCCCCACCGATCCCATCGCCTTCGCCGATCCGCTGGGGCTGGCGAAGTGCAACCCGTGGAACGAGTTCCAGAAGCGACACGCCGGGACCTTCGACTCCACCGCCGACGCGGCCGCCGCGTACGGCCGGGTGGGCAAGCTGTTCGACATCACGCCCACTGGGATCGGCCTGAAGCCCAACACCGACTACAACCTGGTCTCCACGACCACCCCAACCCATCAGGGCGGTGACTGGTTCCAGATCCACCAGACCCATGGGCATGGGCCACACGCCGCCGGCGACCCACACACGCACTTTCCGCAGGCGCACACCAACGCCGAGAACGGTCAGACCTACCGCACGCGCCAGGACCGGGCGACGACCCAGGGCGACATCGATCACGCGTACACTCAGATCCTGACGGGGCAGCTGCGGCCTCGCGCAGGGCGCAAAGACCAGGGGGGGCCGTGAGCCAACTCGGCATCATCGGGACCGCCTCGCCGGCGCCGCTCCCGCCCGCTGCCCAGGCGGCCGCCGCGGTGGCCTCGACCCAGAGCGTTGGCTGGGCCGTGATGGACCCCGAGCAGCTCGAGGCCCTCATCCGCGACGCCCTGCCCACCGCCCACGATCCGGGGCTGTTCGCGCGCTCAGCGCTCGCGCTGTACCTCGCGCGGCACGCCGATCGACCCCTTGTGCTCTGGTACGCGGGCGACCTGAGCGACCTGGACCGCACCGATCCGGACACCCTTATCGAGACAGCGCGCGGTCAGCTCCTGGCGTCGATGCAGATCGGCGGCGAGCTGTACATCGACCACGGGCCACGACGCGCAGCCTGAGACCGCCCCAAGGGCGCGACGCCGTGCGCCTCCGTGGTCGCCGGCGGGGCCAAGGAGCCGTGGGCGCGCCCGCGCCTGATGATCAGCCTGCGTCGGCCGGTGTGCTGGGCGGCGGCGCCACCATCACCGTGCAGGGCAGGTGGCGGATCAGCGCGCGCGGCGTGCTGCCCAGCACGTCCGCGATGACCGAGCGGTGCCCGGTGCGGCCCACCACCAACAGGTCGATGGCCTCGCGGGCCACGTAGGCCGACAGGGCCTCGGCCGGCCCGCCCATCACCACCTCGCGCTGCACGCGGTCATATGGCACCGCCAGCCCCGCCAGCGCCCGC
Organism: bacterium; assembly: GCA_030424955.1. Lineage (GTDB taxonomy): Bacteria > Myxococcota_A > Bradymonadia > UBA7976 > UBA1532 > JACKDL01. The sequence goes on from JAUHVS010000835.1 coordinate 1,427, forward strand.
TCAGCCTCCTCCACCACCGCCAGATCCTCCCCCTCGAACAGGGACGGCAGCGCCGGCACGTCGGGCACGGCGACCACGTGCACCAGGTGCAGCGCCGCCCCGGCGGCCGCCGCGAGGTTGGCGGCGACCCGCAGGGCCTCCGACGCCGGGTGCGAGAAGTCCACGGCCACCGCGATGCGGGCCTCGGTGCCCAGGTCGTGCTGCTCGGGGTGCACCACGGCCAGCGGGCAGGGCGGCCGCGCGGCCAGCTCCTGCACCCGCGAGCCCGCCACGGCCTGCACCAGCGCGTTCTTGCCGGTGGGCGCCATCGCCAGGACGCTCGCCCCCAGGGCCTCGACCACCTCGGTGAGGCCGGCGTGGCAGTCCGACACCCGGATCTCGACCCCGGCCGGCGCAGCGCCTGTGGCGTCCTCGAACCACTGCGCCACCCGCGCCCGGGCGGCGGCCATGCTGCCTTCGTTCACCAGCACGTCGTACCGGTTGCGCCACCAGCTCTCGAACCCGATCTCGATGATGTGCGCGGCGTGGACGGGCCACCCCGTCAGCCGGCCCAGGTTGGCGCCCCACCGCGCCGCGGGCTCAGCCCCGGGCGAGAGATCGGTGGCGACGACGATGCAGGGGCTCTCCATGACACCTCCCGTAGCTCAGGGGCCAAGTGTCGGCCGCCGACCGGGCCGCGCACAAGGCCAGTGCGACGTCGCCCCGTGACGCGGGCCGTGTGCGCGGTCGGCTGAAGCCTGACTGGAAGATTGCGCCAAACCCGGGGGGACGCTTACGGTCCCCGCAACATGGAACCGTGCGTTCCCGGGGGAACTACAATGCGCGCACTCATCCGGCTCTTCGCCCTTGCTGCCCTGCCCGGCCTGTGGGGGTGCGATCCGACGACCCTGCCCGAGATCGACGCCGAGGTGGACGCCGAGGTGGACGCCGAGGTGGACATGGGCCCGACCCGCTGCGAGGTGGCCTGCTCGGCCGTCGCGGCGTGCGCAGCCTCGCAGACCC
>JAUHVS010000056.1 GCA_030424955.1 bacterium
CGGCCGGCACCAGGAACGCCGAGATCCCGCGCGTGCCCGCAGCCGCATCGGTCACGGCCATCACCAGATACAGGCCCGCGTGACCCCCGCTGGTGACCCACGACTTGGTGCCGTTGAGGACGTAGTAGTCCCCCGCCCGCACCGCCGTCGCCTTCAGGCCCCCCGCGTCGCTGCCGGCGTCCGGCTCGCTCAGGCTGAAGCCCGCCGCCGCCCACGCGCCGCTGGTGATCTGCGGGATCCAGCGTCGCTGCTGGGCGTCGTCGCCGTAGGCCGCGATGGCCTCAGCGACCATGTTGGTGACCATCATGGCGACGGCGGTGCCGGCGCAGGCCGACGCGAGCTCGCGCACGGCCAGCGCGTAGCCGACGGCGCCGGCGCCCAGCCCACCCAGCGCGGGCGCGATGTTCACGCCCATCAACCCCGCGCGGCCGATGGCCTGCAGGGTCTCGGTGGGGAATGACTCGTCCTGGTCGCGCTGCGCCGCGGTGGGCGCCAGGCGCTCATTGGCGAGGGCGCGGGCGCTGGCCTGCGCCGCCCGCTGGGTGTCGGTGAAGCCGGTCAACCCGTACGCTCCAGGTCGCATCGCTTGCCTCGCGCCAGCTGGGGGTCGGCGCCGTCCGCGCCGGGAGGGGTTGAGTAGCACCCACGGCGCCCGGGAACAAGCCGCCCCGGGGCCGATGGGGGTCACACCATGCGCAGCTCGATGCGGCCCAGCGCCTCGTCGGTGCTGGCCACCTGCACGTGCACGGGCATGCCCACGCCGAAGGCCAGCCGGGGGCCCACGAGGGCGGCCGCGTCCCGATCGAACGCGTAGGGCCCCTCGGGCAGGTCGTCGACGGGCACGGCGCCGCTGACGCCCTCGCCCTCGAGCTGCACGATCAGGCCGAACTGCTTGACCGCCACCACGTGCCCACGCAGCTCCTCGCCGATGCGCTGGCTGAAGAGCCGGGCCGCGAGCTGGAAGCGGCGCCGCGCCTCGGCCTTGGTGGCCTGCCAGGCGCGGTCGTTGATGTGGAGGCACACGGGCTCGATGGCCGCCTCCCCCGACACGCGATCCCGCTGGCCCGCCAGGTAGCCCTTGATGAGCCGGTGCACCATCAGGTCGGCGTAGCGCCGGATGGGCGACGTGAAGTGCAGGTACAGCGGCGCGCCCAGGCCAAAGTGTGCGCTCGCGTGCACCGTGTAGCGGGCCGGCCCGAGCACCTGGGCCAGCACCGCGTACATGGCGAGGGCCGCAGGCGTCTCGGCGAACTGCTGCTCAAAGGCGGCCAGCCCCCGCGGGGTGATGGCGTCGCCGAAGCCGGGCTCGAAGCCGGCGAGCTGGGCCGAGCGGGTCAGCGCCGCCACGGCCGCGCTGTTGGGGGCGTCGTGCACGCGGTACACCGCCGCCAGCCCGCGGGCGTTCATCCAGCGGGCCACCGACTCGTTGGTGGCCACCATCAGCCGCTCGATGAGCACGTGCGCGCTGGTGGCGGTCTGAGCCTCGGCCTGCAGCGGCTCGCCGTCGTCGTCGAGGATGATCTTCACCTCCTCGCGCAGCAGCCGGACGCCGCCGCGGGCCCCACGGGACGCGCCGATGCGCGCCGCGGCCGTGCGCGCCCACGCCAGGGTCGGCAGCACCTCAGCGGGCAGATCGTCGCCCTCGCCGCCATCCAGGAAGCGCGCGACGGTCTTGTAGTCGAGCCGCGCGTTCGACCGGATCAGGCTCGGGTAGATGTCGGTGGCCGTGATCTCGCCCTCGACGTCGATGCGCAGCTCGACGGTCATCGCGCCGCGCTCCACGCCCGGCATGAGGCTCAGCGCGTCCTCGCTCAGCGCGGGCGGCAGCATGGGGATGACCCGGCCCGGCAGGTACACGCTGGTGGCCCGCAGGCGCGCCTCTTCGTCCAGGGGGCTGCCCTCGGGCACGGCGGCGTCCACGTCGGCGATGCTCACCAGCAGGCGCACCGCGCCGTCGGGCCCAGCGGGCATCACCGAGATGGCGTCATCCAGATCCCGGCTGACGGGCGCGTCGATGGTGACCGTCACCAGATCCCGCAGATCGCGGCGGCCGTCGGTGTTGAGGGTGGGGATCTCAAAGGCGGGGTACGCGGTGCGCAGGTTGTGCTGTAACACCACCCGCTCCAGGCCCTGATCGGCCTCGCTGACCGTGCGCTCGGCCACAAGATCGTCGCCGTCAAAGCGCGCCACCCAGCAGGCCCCCTCGACGGGCCGCGGCCCGGCGCTGGGCGGGATCAGCGGCCAGTCGGTGTTGGCGACGTTGGGGTCGGGGCGCAGGTAGAGGCGGCCCCGGTGGCTGGTGACCTCGCCGATCAGCGCCGTGCGGCTGCGGGACAGGCGGGTCAGGTCGCGGGCGAGGAAGCGGCCGCCTGCCTGCGGGACCAGGCTCGCCTCGACCCGGTCGCCTGCGATGAGGGTGTTCAGGGCCGGCGGCGGGACGAAGGCCGAGGCGGGCTGATCGGCGGTCGGGCTCTCCAGGTCCAAGAACCCGAAGCCCCGCGGGTGCACCGCGATGATGCCAACAACTCGGCGCTCAGCGGTCGCCCCATTCTGATGTGCAGTGGTGTCCATGGCGCCTTCATGGACTCTCTGCGCGCTGCGCGCAAGGGCTGCGCCTGCGACGGACTGGCCGTCTGACCGGTCAGGCGCGGTCCGCTCCGCCGGCCCCGGCCGTCAAGCCTCGCGCCAGCTGGGGGCGCGCTTCTCAAGGAAGGCGGCCATGCCCTCTCGGGCCTCGGCGCCCGCGAACAGGCCGGCGAAGGCCGCCCGCTCCAGGGCGTTGGCGCTGGCCAGCGGCGCGTCCCGCCCGGCGCGTACCGCCGCCTTGCTCGCCCGGACCGCCGCCGGCCCCTGCGCCGCGATGGCGCCCGCCACTGCGAGCACCTTGGGCATCAGCTCATCGGCGGGCAGCACGTCCAGGCACAGGCCGAGCGCGCAGGCCTCGTGGGCCTTCACGTGCCGGCCGGTGAGCAGCAGATCGAGGGCCCGCATGGCGCCAATGCGGCGTGGGAGGCGCTGGGTGCCGCCAAAGCCGGCCATGAGCCCCAGGGCCACCTCGGGCTGGCCAAAGCGGGCGGTCTCCTGGGCGTAGACCAGGTCGCAGGCCAGCGCGAGCTCACAGCCGCCCCCCAGACAGAACCCGTTGACCGCCGCGATCACCGGCACCGGCAGGGCCTCCACGGCGTCGAAGACCGCGTGCCCCAGGCGGGCGAAGCCGTGGGCCTCCGCGGCGCTCAGCTCGGACATCGCGGCGATGTCGGCGCCCGCGACGAAGGCACGGCCCGCCCCCGTCAGCACCAGACAGCGCAGCGCAGGATCGACCGACAGCGCCGCCAGGTGGGCACCCAGCGCCTGCAGCACGGCCTCGTTCAGCGCGTTGAGCGCGGCCGGCCGATCGATGGTGAGGCGCGCGACGCCCGCCGCCGGCCAGTCCAGGCGCACCACGGGGGCCTCGCTCATCGGCCGTCGGCCCCATAGGTGTAGAAGCCGCGGCCCGACTTGCGGCCGAGCCAGCCCGCGTCCACGTACTGCTGCAGCAGCGGGCAGGGCCGGTACTTGGTGTCGCCCATGCCCGTGTGCAACACGTTCATGATCGCCAGGCAGGTGTCGAGCCCGATGAAGTCCGCCAGGGTCAGCGGCCCCATGGGCTGGTTGGTGCCCAGCTTCATGCCGGTGTCGATGTCTTCCACGGTGCCGATGCCCTCGTAGAGCGCGTAGACCGCCTCGTTGATCATCGGCATGAGCACACGGTTGATGATGAAGCCGGGCATGTCGCGGGCGGTGACGGTCACCTTCCCCAGCCGCTCGGCCAGGGCCACCGTGGCCGCCGTGGTCTCGTCGCTGGTCGCGATGCCGCGGATCACCTCGATCAGCTTCATCACCGGCACAGGGTTCATGAAGTGCATGCCGATGACCTGCGCCGGGCGCCGGGTCACCGCGGCGATCCGGGTGATCGGGATCGACGACGTGTTGGTCGCGAGGATCGCCTCGGGCTTGCAGGCCGCGTCGAGCTGCTCGAACAGGCTGCGCTTGAGCGCCTCGTTCTCGCTGACCGCCTCCACCACGAAGTCGCAGTCCTTGAAGTCGGCGATGCCGTCCACCGCCACCAGCCGGGCCAGCGCGCCGTCGCGGGCCGCGGGGGTCATCCGCTCCTTGTCCACCAGCCGCTGCAGGCGCTTCGCGATGCCGTCGATGCCCTGCTGCGCCCGCGCCCGGTCGGCGTCCGCGACCCGCACGTCCAGCCCGGCGACCGCCGCGACGTGCGCGATGCCGGCCCCCATCTGGCCCGCCCCCAACACCCCAATGCTCTGAATCGTCATGTCCGTCTCCTGGTGAAATCGACTGCGTGGCGCCGCCCACGGCGGCCGGCCCTGGCGCGGCTCAGCGCTCGACGATGAGGGCGACCGCCTCGCCGCCCCCGATGCACAGGCTGGCCAGCCCCCGCTTGGCGTCCCGCTGCTGCATGGCGTGCAGCAAGGTCACGAAGATGCGGTTGCCGCTCGCGCCGATGGGGTGGCCCAGCGCCACCGCGCCGCCGTTCACGTTGACGCGCTCGGCGGGCAGATCGGCGATCTCGTTCACCGCCAGCGACACCACCGAGAAGGCCTCGTTGACCTCGTACAGGTCGATGTCGTCCGGCGTCAGCGCCGCCTTCTCGAGCACCTTGCGGATCGCGTAGGCGGGCGCCGTGGTGAACCACTCGGGGGCCTGGGCGTGGTTGCTGTAGTGGGTGATCCGCGCCAGCACCGGCAGCCCGTGGGCCTCAGCGTACTCGCCGCTGCACACCACCACCGCCGAGGCGCCGTCGTTCAGGCTGCTCGCGTTGGCGGCCGTGACCGTGCCGTCCTTCTGGAACGCGGGCCGGAGCGACGCGAACTTGTCGGGGCGCCCGCGGCCCGGCTCCTCGTCGGTGTCCACCATGACCGGCTCACCGCGCCGCTGCGGCACCGGCACCGGCACGATCTCGGCCTTGAAGGCGCCCGCCGCCTGCGCGGCGATGGCCTTCTGGTAGCTCGCCGTGGCGAAGGCGTCCTGGTCCTCGCGGCTGTGCCCGCAGTCGGCCGCGCACAGCTCGGCGGCGCTGCCCATATGGTAGTCGTTGTACACGTCCCACAGGCCGTCCTTGACCATGCTGTCGACCACCTGCTTGTGGCCCATCCGCATGCCGTTGCGGCCCTCGGGCAGCAGGTAGGGCGCCTGCGACATGTTCTCCATGCCGCCGGCCACCACCACCTCGGCGTCCCCTGCCTTGATGGCCTGGGCCGCGAGCATCACCGCCTTCAGCCCCGAGCCGCACACCTTGTTGATGGTGACGCAGGGGGTGCTGTCGTCCAGGCCAGCCATCAGGGCCGCCTGGCGCGCCGGCGCCTGGCCGAGGCCGGCGGGCAGCACGCAGCCCATGAACAGCTCGTCCACGGCGTCGAAGGCCACGCCGGCGCGCTCCAGCGCCGCCTTGATGGCCACCGCGCCCAGCTGGGGCGCAGGCACCGAAGACAGGCTGCCGTTGAAGCTGCCGATGGGGGTCCGGGCGGCACCGACGATGACGACGTCACGCATAGGAGGCTCCTTCTGCAAGCGGGCCGGCCGGGCGCCCAACCGCGGGGCACGCCGTCGCCCAAGGGGCGGTTGAGCGCGGGGCCAGCTGGGGCGCCGCGCGGGGGCCTGTTTGGTCGCTCGGCGGGCCTGCCACGGGGCCGGCCCCGCCAGCGGGCGCCCACAGCCGTGTGCACGTGCCCCCTGGTGACCGCGCAGGGCGAGAGAGCTGCTAACAGAGCGACTTGAGGGTGTCAACGCCCGCCCAGCAGGCCTGCGTCGGCTACCAGGCCAGCCGGATCGCGGCGTCTCCACGCACGGCGAACCGCCGCTCGACGGGCAGCCGCTCGGGCAGGGTCAGGCGGGCCTGATAGTCGCCCTCGGGCAGCACGAGCGCGTGGGCGCGCTCGGCGCCGGCACCAAAGCTCACCCGCCGCACGAGATCGCCCTCATCGTCGAGCACGTGCACGCTCAGCGGGCCCGCCGGCGCGACGTAGGTCAAGCGCACCTCACGGCGCCCGGCCTGCCAGACGGTGACGCCATGGGCCAAGGCCAGCGCCATCGCGACGCCCGCCGCGATGCGCAGCACGCGCCGGCCCTTGGACGGCGGGGCCCCCCGCTCAGCCCGCGGCACGTGGCCTCGTGGGTGGCACGACGTGAGCCCGCCTCACAGCGGCTGCCCCAGCTCGTCACAGCGCACGAAGCGCCCGGTCTCGGGATCGTGAATGTGCCGCTCGATGGCCGCCAGCTGCTGGTCCCGCACGACGTAGATGTTGAACTCCGCGCGGTGGGCCTTGCCCGACCGGCTGGCCGACGCCACCTGCACGATGGGCACGGGCGTGCCGGGCAGCTGCATGCGCTTGAACTCGTGGTTGTGGCCGTGCACCACCAGCTGCGGCCCGCGCTCCCCCAGCTTCCACAGCCGCGCGATCAGGGCCTCGGCGTCCATCAGCCGCCGCATGCTGTCCATGGGCCGGGCCGGCTCGGGCAACAGCGGGTGGTGCAGCATCAGCACGCGAAAACGGTGCTTGGCCTCGGGGCGCCGGAACGCCGCCTCCAGCCGCTCAAGCTGATCCGGCCCCACCTGCCCGGTCGCCATGAACACCGGGGTCGGGATGGCCGTGCTCAGGCCCACCACGAACAGCTCGTCGGTGACCCGGCACACGGGGTAGGCCGCGTCATCCTGCCCGGCGTCATGGGGCTGCCACGGCGCAAAGTGCCGCTCGAACAGCCCATCGGCCACGGCGTCCTTCGCATAGTAGTCGTGGTTGCCGGGCACCAGGGTGAGGGTCTCCCGCGGGAAGACCTCGTCGATCAGGGCGTGCACCCGCTCGAACTCCGGCTCGAGGGCCAGGTTCACCAGGTCGCCCGTGCACAGCGTGTGATCGGGCGCCGCCTCGGCCAGGGCGCACAGCAGCTGCTCGAAGATCTCCACCCGGTAGTGCCGTGAGCGCGCCAGCGCCAGGTTGACCGCCCCCGTCCAGCGCTTCGACAGGAACTGGCGGGCCCGGGCCCCGCGAATGGCCAGCACGTGGGTGTCTGAGAAGTGGGCGATGCGGCGCTCGTTCATTCGGGCAGCGTCCAGGTCAGGGTGTACACGTTGCGGGCGTCCAGGAAGCCATCGACCCGGATCAGCAGATCCCCGGGGGCTGCCAACATGAACTCGGCCACCTCGGGGGCCGCCTCGGTACGGCTCTCGCCCAGCAGCGCCTCGCCGGCGCCGTCAAACACCTGCAGGTCCAGATCGCCTGCGGCGCCGTCAAAGGCGAGGGTCACCGTGACGGCGCCCGCCGCCGCCACCGGCAGCCGGTACCAGTCCTCGGTGAAGGCGCAGATCACGGCGTCTTCGAGTTGGCCATCCTCGGCCACCAGCGGGGTCGGCGTGCGGGGCCCCTCGTTGCTGCGCGGATCATCGTCCACGCAGGCGGCCACCACCGACAGGGCGGCCCCCGCCACGTTGTTGCCAGGGCGCAGATCGGCCACGTCGCGCTCGGGATCGACCTCGACCAGCACGAACTGCGCCCCACCTGGGGCGTCGTCGGGCACCGTCAGGCGCTGGCTGAACTGCACCGTCTGGGCCCCGGGCAGCGCGGGCACGCGGCCCTCGCCCAGCACCCGGTCGTCGGCGGACACCCGCTCGTCGGCCGACAGCACGTAGCGCACCAGCACGTTCACCGCGCCATCGCCGCGGCGGTTCGCCACGGTGGTGGTGACCCGCAGATCCTGGCCCGCCTCGGCCTCTGCCGCCGACAGCGACACCTCGGTGACCTCCAGATCGATCCCGCTGACGCCGGCCACCGTGAGGCTGTAGGCCACCGCGTCGTCGGCCTGCACGCTCACCCGCAGCAGGTACACGCCGTTGCTCGCGGCCTCGTGGGTGATGCGCCGGCCGTCCTCATCGATGAGCGCGCCGTCCGGGCCGAAGAGCGCGATGCGCGCCCCCGCGGCGCCCGAGGCCACCTGGAAGCTCACGGTGTTGCCCACCGGGATGTTGAACCGGAACCAGTCCTCGTCGCCGGCGCACAGCACGAGGTCGTGGGCGCCGTCGGGCAGCAGGGCGGCGGCCTCGCGGGCGCCGTTGGGCTCAAAGCCATCGTCAGCGCACGCGTCGGCGTCCCCCAGGGTCAGGGTCAGCTGGTAGGTGTTGTCGACGTTGAGGGCGTCCCCTGCGCTCAGGTGCACCCGCACGAAGTAGCGCCCATCGGCGGGCGCGCGCAGGAGCGCCACCGACTCGACGTCGCGGAAGCCCGCGCTCTGGTCGAGCACGGTCGCGCCGTCGGTGTCGTACAGCGTCAGCTCCAGATCGCCGTCGTCGTTGGTGAACTGCACCTCGGCGTCGATGCGCTGGCCCGCCACCACGTCGACCGCGTACCAGTCGTCGTCGCCGCGGCAGCTCGCCAGCCCCGGGTACACGCCGGGCAAGAGCACCGCCGGTCCGGTCGCCACCGACCCCTCCAACCCGCTCCCGTTCGGCTCGAACGGGTCCGCCGGGCACGCCTGATCGGCGTCCACCCGCAGCTCACCGAGGCCGACGTTGTTGTCCTCGTTGGCCTCGTCGATCGCGCCCTCGCTGTCGGCGGTGACCTGCAGGGTGTAGCGACCGTCGGGCAGCAGCCGGGGCAGGTCGATGCGCACCTCGCCCGGGCGCGTCGCGCCGCCGGCCAACGCCTCGGCGGGGTGCGTGCCGAGCTCGATGGCCGCGCCGCCGGCCGCGGGCAGCAGCGCCACGGCCATCGACTGCGGGGGCGCCTCGGCGGTCCCCCCGTTCACCAGCTCGTAGCGCACGGCCACCGTCGACCCTGCCTCGACGACGCCGGGCAGCGCCTGCACCGCCCGCACCCGCAGGTCCGGGGCGTCCGCCGGCGCCACGAGCGAGACCGACAGCGCATAGGCCACTGGGGCGTCCGCGGTGATCGCGAGGTAGAGCGTGCGCGCCTCGGCTACGGGTGCCACGAAGGCCAGCAGCCCCGCCGCCACCGCCTCGCCCTCGGCCACCAGCGCGTCGCTGTCATCCACCACCCGCAGGCGCGGCTGGCCACCGTCGGGCGCGGGCGTCAGGGTCACCTCCAAGGTGGTGCCCGCCGCCACGTCGACCTCGAACCAGTCCGCGTCGTCGCAGAGCGCCAGCCCGTCGGACACACCGGCGGGCAGGGCCCGCGCCTGGCCCCGCACGTCGTTGGGCTCGTTGGCCTGATCCTCCGCGCAGCCCCCCATGGCGCCATTGACCACCAGCGGGCTGGCCGCGAACGCGGCGTTGTTGGCCTCGTCCCGCTCGCCGGTCAGGCGGTTCGCCGGATCGGCCACCACGATGACCTGCCAGGCGGCCACGGCCTGATCCAGGCTGTCGGGCACCACCACCGCGCGGGACACGTCCGTGCCGCCGTTGGCCTCGATGCTCGGCACGGCGAACACGTCCAGCACGGGGTCATCGCCGTCCAGGCGCGCGTCGGCGCTGAGGACGATCGCCACGTCAAACCCACCGGTGGGATCGGAGCCCGGGTTCTCAATGCGGGCGGTGACCGTCAGCTCAGCGCCCGCGTCCACCTGCGCGGGCGCGAAGTCGGTGCCGGTCGCCACCAGGTCAAAGTCCGGCTCACCGCCGAGGGCAAGGGGCCGCTGCAGCGTGCGCTGGTTGTTGGTCGGGTTGACGTCGTCGGTGGCGCCCCCAGGATCAGCCTCCGCGCGGATCTGGTAGGTGCCCTGGCTCAGCCGCTGGTTGATGGGCAGCTGTAGATCGAAGGTCTCCTCGGCCCCGGCCGCCAGGCCCGCCAGGTTCAGCGAGCGCAGCTGTACGGTCTCGCCCGCCCCCGTCGGCACGGCGAACAGCCGCACCACGAAGCTGCGCACCACGTCGGTGTCGCCCCGGTTGACCAGTCGAACCTGGCCGGTCAACGCCTGGCCCCAGAAGGCCTGATCCTCGTTGATCTCCAGGGCGGCGAGGGCCAGGTCCACGCCCGCCACCTCACCCGGCTCGGCCAGCTCGATCTCACCGGGCCAGCCGCGCACGTTGTTGTCCTCGCGCTGCTCGGCCACCGCCTCATCAGCGTCGGCCACGAGCAGCAGGGACCAGCGCCCCGTCGCGCCCTCTGCCGGCAGGTCCAGCAGATCTTCAAAGGTGTCCTGGTCTCCAGCGCCCAGGGCGAACCCACCGCGCTGGCCGACGGGCAGATCCTCGGGATCAAACAGGGCGTCTCGGCTCAGGTACAGGCGGTAGCCGGCGATGGCCACCGGGGCGTTGCCCAGGTTGGTCATGCACACCTGAACGGGCAGCTGATCGCCCATCTGCACCACGGGCACCTGGCCCGCGGGCAGCGCCTCGAAGGCCGGGATCGTCAGCCCACAGGGCACCAGATCGGGCCCGTTGTCGGTGGGGTTGCGCACCTGCAGCGAGAAGGACGCGAAGGCCGCGTTGTCCACGCGGTTGGCGTCACCGATGCGCGCGTCCGGATCGGCCACGACGCCCACAAACCAGTCGCCGCTCGGCAGCGAGTCGGGCAGGTCGAAGCTGAAGGTGCCCCCCGCCTCGGCCTCGCCGGCGACGTACCGCTGCTCGAACACCACCACGTCGGCCGGGTCGAAGGCGGCATCGGCCGACACGAACACCTGCAGCCGCCACGGCGCGGCGGGATCGGCCCCAGCGTTGCGGAGTCGCCACGTGGCCTCGATGCGCTCGCCCCCCTGCACCCGGCGGGGCTGGAAGCCCACGTCCTCCACCACCAGATCGGCAGAGGGCGCGAGGGTGAAGCGCTCAGTGGCCTTGCCCTGGGCCCCGCCCGCCTGCACCGCGACCTCGATGGTGTGCTCACCCGGGGTCGTGAAGGTGTGCGTCGGCGTGGCCTCGTCGCTCTCGGCCCCATCGCTGAAGGCCCAGGCGTAGGCGTACTCGGCCTCCAGAGGGCCGTTGTTCGGCGCCCGCAGCGCCACGGTCAGCGGCGCGTTGCCCACCAGCTCCGGCTCGGCGCTGATCCGCACATCAAAGGTGGCCGGCGCTGCCCCGTCATCACAGCCGCCGAGGCTGGCGAACAGGAGCGCTGCAGCGGCCAAGGGACCGCGGCGAACGAGTGACATGGGCTGACCCTCTCTGTGACACCAGGTGGACGCCGGGGCAGGCCCGACGCCCGAAAACGATGCGCGCGCCCAGACCGAAGCTTCGGGCACACGAACCCGCGGCGGACGATACCCAGCGCGCTGGCCGTCGGGCAAGGCCCGCCCCCGCGCTCACCCACGCCTGCGGCCGCTCGATACGCAGGGTGAAAGCCTTGACCGTCCACTGGGCCCAAGATAGGTTCGCCCAGCACGTTTTGCGCCAACCCGACAGCGCCGCTGGAGGTGCCCTTGAGCGACGAGGGAAAGAAGCCGGGACTTCGCGATCTCAGCGATCTCAAGGCCCGACTTGGCATGTTGAACACTGGCGCGGGCACCCGCCCGCCCGGTCCGGCCGCCCCCCCGGCGCCGAACCCGTTCGCGCCCAGGCCCACGCCCTCCGCGCCCCCAGGGCCGGTGGACCTCCAGGCTGATCCCGATATGGACATCGGCGCCGACACGGCCATCGTCCGGATCGCGCCCCTCGAGCCGGCATCGTCGACGCCGGCCCCCCCCGCCCCCGCGCCGGTCTCTGCCGCGCCGGTGGCTGCGCCCGCCCCGGCGCCCGCCCCCATGGGCCTGGACCTGGGCGGCGACCTCTTCGCTGCGCCGAAGCCCACCCCTGCGCCTGCCCCAGCGGCTGCGCCGGTCCAGGCCGCCGCGCCTGTGTTCGCCGAGACGCGCCGGCCCGGCCAGCCCGAGCCCACGCCGCAGGCGGGCGCCGAGTTCGCCCACCCACTGCACCAGGGCGCCTACCGCGAAGCCGCGGCCCCGGTAGACCTGAGCGCCGCCGAGGAAGAGGCCTTGGCCTCCTTCGAGGGCAAGCAGGCTGGGGTGCGCCCGATCATGGCCATCTCGATGACCCTCGGGGCGGCCCTGATCACCGCTGTCTTCGGGTTCGCCATCGGCAACAACCGCTCCGTGCGGCAGCGGATCAACCAGCAGATCGACGCCTCGATCATGGTGAAGGACCGCATGCTGCCGGTGCTGGAGCGCCTCAACGAGGTGGCCCCCATCATCGAGGCGCTGGCGGCCGGCAAGAGCAAGGTCGACTGGGCGAAGAACAACGCGATCCCCACCGACCTACCGGACGTGCAGGGGGGCTTCCTGCTGTCGACGCCGGTGCCGCTGGAGCAGAAGCTCTCGAAGAACATGGCCCGCGCCGTGGCTGATCTGCAGGGGCTGTTCCTGGCCCTCAACTATCACCGCACGGCGACCATGAACCGCGACAAGGCTGAGCTGAACGCCCTCGAGAAGGGCGACAGCTTCGCGCAGTTCCAGCAGTACGCCGTGTACTCGAAGCCCCGCGACCCGAAGGATCCGGCCGTCCAGAAGGGCATCCCCCCGAGCGGTCGCGTGGTCGCGCTGGTGGGCAAGGCCGAGGCCCGTGCCGATGGCGAGGGCTACGCGATCCCCATCCGGAAGCGCGAGTCCGAGCAACCCGAGCTGGTGGTGGTCGAGGGCATCACCCTCCTGCCCAAGACCGACCTCCTGGGCTCCGGCAAGGCCAACGCCCTCACCGAGTACACGCGGCGCGTTGAGGATCTGAAGAACCGGCTCGACAGCATCAAGCCGTATCGCAAGGCCCTTGAAGAGCAGCTCAAGATGCAGGCGTCGCGCGAGAAGGTCTTCGCGCTCTGATCGCCTCCGGCTGCGCACGCCAGCCCGGCGTGTCAGCGACCCCGACCGCGCGGCGGCCGCTTGCCGGCCCTGCCCGCCCCGCCACCCACGGGCGAGCGTTCAACCCAGCCTTACACAGCGTCATCGGCCGTCGTGAACGGGCCCGCCGGTGGGGCTCGCTCGCCCGCGGGTGGTCGCTGAGGCGGCGGTCAGTCCCCCGCGCCCAGGACGGGGGGCAGGAGCGCCGGGCCGTCTGACCACTCGCCCGCCGCGGCCACGAAGCCACCTCGGGACGCCAACTCCAGCTGTTCGGCCTGGCGAGCCATGAGCGCATCGAGCAAGCGAGCGCCCACGGTCGGCTCCAGCCACAGCCAGAGCGGACGGCGGCCGTCGGCGGTGCGCACCATCAGCTGAACATGCCGCGCCCGGTGTCGCGCCTGCGCCGAGAGCGCAGTGTCGATGGCGAAGGCGCCGATCAGGCCGGCCAGGCCAGCCGCCGTCCACCGGCTGGACTCGGTGCGCAGCCCCGCATAGAGCAGCGCGCCGCCGACCCCTCCCCCGACCACAAGCGCCCCCAGGCCGAGCAGCGCGGGGAACCAGCTCAGCCCGCGCCGCACGTCCACCTCAACGATCTGCACCAGCGGCACCAGCACCCGCTGGCTGTGATCGCCTTGGCTCGGGTGGTCGCTGCGCTGCTCAACGATCAGCGAGGCGCCGCTCAACTGCACCTGGGCCGTGCGCCGCTCCCCCCGCACCCGGCGAGCGACGGCGAACAACCGGGTCCAGAGCGGCGCCCCGAGGTAGCTCGCCGCCAGCTGCCCGAGCGCCCGATCGTCCTGCGCGGCGACCTCGCAGGGGGCGGTCAGTACCGCCGCCCGCGCCGGCGGTGACGCTGGCGCGCGCAGCGGGGGCCCGCCTCGCTCCCGCTCAGCGGCGTTGATCTCAACGGCGACCTTGGGCGTGGGGGCCGCGCCCCCCTCCACCGTCGACAAGGCCAAGAGCTGCTCTGCGGCCGCGGCCCAGCGCACCTCAGGCAGCGTCGCGCCCTCCCGCAGGTCCGCAAAGAGCGCGCTCAAGGCCCGCTCCCCCACCCCGAGCCACCCGGCCCCAGCGCCGGGATCCAGCCGCCAACACAGGACCAGCCGGCGGTGGATCGCACGCCGCAGCGCGATCATCTCGGGGGCGCTCGCGCCCCCATCGGCCGCGAGCAGGCCGGCCTCAGCGTGCCGCAGCACCTCGCCGATCGCGCCAATCATGCGGCCCTGCAAGCGAACGCGCGCGGCGCCCTCTGTGGCAAAGCCCGCCACCCGGGCAGACACCGTGGCGAGGCAAGCGTCCAGCGGCTCCCAGGTCGCCTCGGGCTGACCCACGAGCAGCGCCGCCAGGTTGTCCGCCATGGCCTGTCGATAGCGGCCGTCATTGCTCGGGTGGGCCAGGCCCGCAGGCGACAGCGTCTTCAGCCAGGTGCTCAACACCCGCTGGCGCAGCTGCTCGGCCTGGCGGGTGCCCGCGAGCCCGGCCAGCCCGCAGGCCGCGACCGGCAGCAGGCTCGTGCGAAACACCCGCACATCGGGCTGAACTGCGTCCAGGAGCGGATCGAGCGCGTGCTGCGCGGCGCGCTCGGCGACCAGGCGCACGATCCCGATCTCGAGGGCCTGCGCGGCCTTCGATGGCCGGACCAGCAGGCTGAGCTGGGCGTGCATCTCGGTGAGGGCCCGCACGCCCTCGGGGAACGGCCGCGTCGCCAGCTGCGCCAGGGTCAGCGCGACGGTGCCCGCACCCCGCTCGTGCTGCAGCGCAAACAGCGCGCAGCTGACTGCGGCGGGCTGCCCCTCCAGCAGCAGGCGCGACAGCAAGGCCGGATCGTCCACGATGATGGGGGTCTGCGAGATGGCGTGCAGCATGTCGACGTCATGGCAGCGCTCCATCAGCGCGCGCGCCAGCTGCAGGCGCTGGCTCGGGGCATGGAGCACCCGATCCACGTGCCGCTTGAGGGTCCCCCAGGCCGCCGTCGGCACGGGGTCGATGCCGCGCGCGTCGCGATCCAGCAGGTGGGGCAAGAGCCAGGAGCCCGCCGGTGCGGTCGCCCGGGCGTTGACCTCGAGGATCACCCGCTCCAGGTAGGTCTGCCAGAAGCGCGCGTCGTCCTCAGCCCGGCACGCCAGGTGGATGTAGTCCGACACCTGCGCGCGGCTCCAACGCTCCAGCGCTGGGAGCGCGGCCACCAGCCGCCCCGTCAAGCGCCGGCGGGCCCCGGCTGCCCGCTGACCCAGCGCGGCGTGGAAACCGAGCGCGAACAGCGCGCCCAGCGCTGGCCCCACCTCCACGGGCGCCCGGCCAGCGTCCTCGGCGAGCAGGGCCTCGATGGCGATGGGCGGGGCGCTTGGCAACACGAAGCCGAGCAGATCGATGCCGGCCGCCCCGGCCGCCTGCGCCACCCGGTCGAGCGGGGGCCGGCGCCCCGGCCGCTCCGTCTCCCAGATGATGACGTCGAAGAGGACCTGCCCCGCGAGGAGCGCCCGGGGGGCCGTCATCACGGCCTCGAAGACCTGCCGGCGGTGGGACTCAAGGGCGGACTCGAGGGCTGCCAGGCTCGCCACGGCGCCTGGCGCCGCTTCGTGCTCGATGGCGAGGGCAGGGGCCGGGAGCGCCGTCGGCACCGGCTCCAGCAGACCCGGTGGCGCAGAGAGTGCGATGGGCGCCGCTGCAGGCAAGGGCGAGGGGCCAACGGGCTCGGAGGCCACCGGACCCTGATCGGCTGCGCGAGGCTGCGGCCCGGCGACCGGCAGCGGGCCCAGCCCGAGCCCGGACGCCTCTGGGTCAGGCAGCGTGCCGTGCCCGCCTGAGCTCGACCCCTCGCTGCCGGCCAAGGCTCAGTACTTGCCCCAGCGGATGTCCAGCTTCTTGAGGGTGACCGGCGTCTGCGGGCGGTTGCTGCCCGACACCTTCACCCGCGCGATGCGCGACACCTTCGCGACGCTCTTGCACTCGCCGAAGATGGCGTGCTTGCCGTCCAGCCAGGGCGTGGCCTTCTCGGTGATGAAGAACTGGCTCCCCCCGGTGTTGGGCCCCCGGTTCGCCATCGACAGCAGGCCGCCCTTGTCGTGCTTCATGTCCGAGCTGATCTCGTCGGGGATGCTGTAGCCGGGCCCAGAAGGGCCGGTGCCGAGCGGGCAGCCGCCCTGGATCATGAAGTTGGGGATGACCC
>JAUHVS010000836.1 GCA_030424955.1 bacterium
GCTCCGCCCTCCAACCGGATGATGTGCCGCTATGCCACCCACTCGAGCTGGCCCGGTGGGGCGCGGGCCGGGGCGATGGGGGGTGGGGTGGTGGGCAGGCCGAGGTGGCGCAGGATGCGGGCCACCACCGCGGGGTCCTCGATGTGGGCGATGAGGCGGCAGGTCGATTCGAACCCTGTGACCATAGTAAAGTCAGGGGGTTAGCAGCGCCTCGTCGACCAAGGCACGGCGCACCGCACCGAACGAAGGCCAATCGAGGCGCCAACCAGGTGCCCGACGAACCAGCACGAGGATTTCCGGCCATTTCAGCGCATCAACCGCGAACGCGGGACGCACGAATCCACCGACCGCAAGCGCGGCTGCACGATGACCCCCTTCGAGAACGCCGCCGGCGCTACCCGGCGGCCGCCTGCGGCAGGTCGCTCCCCGGCGCAGCGCCCGAGCGCACGATGTCCATGAAGGACGCCCAAGCGAACGGCTCGCCCTTCGCCGCCGACAACGCCGTCGGCCACTGGCAGGTCACGGGGATCTCGGGCACGGCCTCGCCGGGCCGCGTCATCAGCCTGTGCAGGGCCTCCTCGTTGGCCCCCCAGTCTCGCCGCCGCTGGGCCATCGCCTCGGCCAGCCGAACAGACCGGTCCTCGCCGCGGGCCATGAAGCAGGCCCGATAGGCGCTGCGCTCCGGGTGCTTGGGCACGAAGGCCTGGTCCACGATGCGGTCGGCCAGCTCGCCGCCCGATCTCGGCGGCTGAGGTGGATCCGGACACGGAGGTCTGGCTCACCCACCCCGAGCTGCCCACGCTCGTGTTCGGTGGCGACGACCTGGTGCGCGAGGCCCGGGTCTTGGTGCTGTTTGGCCGGAAAGCCGGTGAGCCCAGGGCCGAGTCGGCGGCCGTGTGCGCTCGGCGCGGCCTCGCCGGCGATATCCCGAACCAGCACAGCTACAAGGCACAGGGCCACACGCTGCGCGCGAGCGAGGGCGGCGGCCCCAGTGCCGCACCCCAGGTGGTCTGGGTCATGTGGCAACCCAACGATCCGGCCGCCCAACTCAACCATCTGTACAGGGCGCTCTCGGCCTACCGCGACGTGCTGGAGGGCCCGCTGTGGCTGCAGGGGCCAAGGCTGTGGGTGGGGGTCCGCGACGCCACGCACTGGGCCGACCTTGTGCTGAGCGCCATCGGGAAGATCGCCGACGAGGTGGCGCCCGGCGTGCGGTTCACCCTGTCGCCCGAGGGCCCAGCCCGCGCGGCGCTGCTGAAGGCCGCCCTCAAGCGAGGCTGGACCCTCGACGCCGGCTGAGCCGGCCGCGGCGCTGGCCGCTCAGGCGTTGCGGATCTGCCGGTTGGTGATCCGCCGGAAGTGCAGGCGGTTGATCGTGGGCGCGTCGGTGATCAGGCGGGTCGCCTTGTCTTGCTGCACGGCGTAGGCGCTGAAGACGATGCCCGCGGGGCAGGGCTGGGGCACTCGGTTGAACTGGCCAAAGGTCGCCACCTCGAAGCGCACGCCGTAGTAGAACCGCGCGGTGGGGTTCTGGCGGTGGTACAGGTTGGCGCGGTCGATGGCCCGCCGGATCTGGCCCTCGAAGGTGGCGAACTGCCGGTTGCAGGTCACGGTCATCGGCGTGAGGTTGTTCGCGGTGCCCGGCCCCCCCAGGTTGTCGTTGAGCAGGTGGCCGGCCTTCCAGTGGAAGTTCGGGGACTGGGCCTTCAGGGCGATCATCACCGACGGCGTGTCGGCCCGGGGCGTGCTGCCATAGTTGATGGACAGGTTGGCGTTCGGCCCGAGCACGACGGACATGCTGGTCCCGCCGTTTCGGGCCGACCAGGGCCCCCAGATCGGCGACGTGATGTAGCGGGGGACGACGGCCCGGGTGTGGGCGGCACGGGGAAAGCGAGCGGGCATTGGACCTCCAGCGCGGCCGGGTGACGATGGCACAGGGTAGCCAGTAAGCCTTGTGCCGGCCAGGGGGCACAGGGGGCATGGCACGCGGGGCGCGGTCAGGGCGGCGCCCGCCCGCGCGTCCGACCACCCGCCGAGAGGCCGCCCACGGGCGCAAGGCCGCGCCGCGCGGTGGTTTCGCCGGGGCGCGCGGCTCGCTAGACTCCGCGGCATGTCACAGTTCAACGCGACGGTTCATACGGCGCTGCTGCGTGTCGCGCTGCGGGGCGCGCAGCAGCTTGGGCTCGACACCGGGCTGCTGCTGGGGCGCATCGGCGTCACGCAGGCGGCGCTGGATCAGCCCGACGGGCGGCTGCCCAAGGTGCTGGTGCACGACCTGTGGCGGCAGCTCACCGAGATGTCGGGCGAGGGGGCCTTCGGGCTGCGCGTCGCCGAGGAGACCCCCGACGGCACGACCGGCGTGGTGGAGTACGCGTCGCGCAACGCCGAGGATCTGCGCGGCGCCCTGCTGTCGGTGGTG
>JAUHVS010000837.1 GCA_030424955.1 bacterium
CGGTGACGGTGTCCTGGCCGGCGGGCACGGCGGCGGGCGACTACCGCATCGACGTGTTCACGCGGCAGACGAACGACGCGACCCTGGGCCGCGAGTTCAGCTTCACCGTCCGCGTCCCCTGAGCCCCACCCGGGGCTGAGCTGACCCCCGGCGCCCGCCGGGGGCAGCCTCGGCCGCCCGCTCGCGGCGGCCGACCGCCTACCTGGTGTAAGGCCCGCTCTGCGGGCGCACCACCCCCCTAACAGCCTGTCGAAGCGCGCTCCGGCCGTTGGCCCTATCGCCGGCGGCGGCGCTCTCTATCCTCGACGATATTCGGCATCGGCTGACACGCGGCTCGGTCCGCGAGGCCCGACCTGCGCCCGCACGCCTCACCGCGCCTGGACGCCCCCGCCGGTGCCCCGACCCCGGGTCTTTCGCGGCTTGTGGGCCTCTTGCGGCACCGCATCCTGGCTGCGGAGTGGTCCAGGGGCGCGATCCCAGAGGCCTGTAGTTTTCTACAGATGTCAGTGCGTTAGCCGGCGCATGCGATGGAGCCGCCCGGACTTTTGTCCGCGTGTCTGCGACTGTCTGCAGTCATTTGTTATCCTCACGGCTCGACGTTGATTTCCGGCTTCGGCGGCACACACCTATGGCGTGCGTCAGGCCAGAGTCGAAAGGGGGGTTGGATGGGAATCTCAGGGCGTTGGCCCCATGCGCTGATGGTGGCGTTCGGGCTGTTCGCGATGACAGGACAGGAGGCCGCGGCGCAGGCGAACGCGGTCCCCAACCAGGTGCTGGTGGTGCCGTACACCGTGGAGAACCCGCGGCTGCCGCACCCGGCCCACGAGCAAGCGCCGATCACGCTGAAGGCGATGATCCGCAACGCGACCTGCGGCGGTCAGTACCGCGTGCGGTGGGACACGAACCTCAACGGGAGCTTTGACGACGACCAGGAGTTCCGGCTCACGCGCAACGCGACCACGCTCAACGTGTGGGACATCGGGCGCACGTTCCGGGTGCCCAGCGTCGACCGCGACCGGGCGTTGAACGTCTCGGTGCGGGTGCAGGTGCCCTGCGCGGCCGAGGGTCAGCCCGCCAACCACTTCAAGTACGGCACCTTCCGACTGTTCGTGTACGACTTCACGCCGGGCGCGCCCGACACGTGGACGGCCGAGCAGATCGAGATCATGACCGTCATGGCCGTGCAAGAGTCCATGTGGTACGGCCACCGGCTGATGAACGACTTCAGCGGCAACCACACGACGTCGCAGATCATGGGTCGCATCTCGAGCCGCAGCCGGGAGCGGTACGGCGGTGGCATGATCAACGCCTGGATCATGGCGCTGAACGGGCACCTGGGCGGCTACCCCACGGGGACGGTGAACTGGGGCAACGTGCCGCGCAACGCGGAGTGGGAGGAAGCCAACGCACGCCGCTGGGCGGTGGATCCCTACGCCGAGACCATCACGCGCTACATGAACTGGACGGTGGGCTCGACCTCTCGCGCGGTGGGCATCGTCGCCGGCAAAGAGGACAACACCTGCGGCTACGACCAGAACCGCAACCCGATCCGGTGTAACCGGGTGGACGGGAACGCAGGGGACCGGCTGGGCGCCTTCATCGGCGAGGCCAACGTGGGCCCCCACAACAACGGGACCGAGGATCCGTCGACCTACCTGATGGGCGTGTACCTGGCGTCCTCGGCGGTGCTGACGCCGTCGTACGCCGGGGTGCCGCTGCAGGTCGGTCACGCGAGCGTCGCCGGTCGCACCTACGAGTGGCTCATCCAGAGCCAGGTCGACCTGCTCGCTGAGCAGCAGATGTACCAGGGCTACGGGAACGGCGGCTGGTATTACCACCGCTACACCGGCAGCAACGGCAACTACTCCGACATGTCGGTCACGCAGTGGACGATGATCGGGCTCGAGGCCGCCGAGAAGTCGGCCGGCTTCGCCAACGTGGTGGTGCCCAACAACGTCAAGTATCGCTCGCTCATCAACACCTACAACAACACCCGCGACGCCGACGGCGGCGGCCGCTACCGCACCTACGCGTCCCGCTCTTGCACCAGCCTGATGCTGACCGGTGGCTGCCTGTTGGGTATGCGCTGGGCGGGGGTGCACAACATGCCCCGCGACAACGTGCAACCGTTCCCCAACGAGACCAACCTCACCCGCGCCAACCTGGTGGACGACTACAACCGCGCCATCGCGTACACGAAGCGCCACTGGTACTCGACCAACAAGGTGCACTGTGGCGGGCGCCAGGACCGCTTCTGGTCGGCGGGCGACTACAAGTGCGGCGACAACAACTCGGCCTACAACGCCGACCGCTGTGGCTCGACGTACACCATCTACAGTCACCAGAAGGGGTACCGCACCGGTGAGCCCGAGCTGAATTACGACGACCGCGACTGGCTGCGCCAGTTCGCCACCTACT
>JAUHVS010000838.1 GCA_030424955.1 bacterium
GCAGGCCTACTGGGTGCCCGCCGCCGGGGGGCCGCCCGTGGTGGCTGGGCGCGCGGTCCAGACCGACGCCCAGGGTCGCTTCGAGGCGAAGCTGACGGTCCCGGCCACCTTGGGCCCCGGGGCCTACCGCGTGGTCGTGGCGAGCCAGGCCGGCGCCGGCTTCGGCCCGGGCCGCTCAGGTCCCTGACCCGGCGCCCCGCCAGTGGGGGCTACCAGCCCTCACCGAAGGCGGCGCGCACCGCCCGCACGTCTGCCTCGTCGATCACCCCGTCGTCGGTCACGTCGAGCTGATCAGGGAAGGCCGGATCGGGCACCGCCAGCCCGCGGGCGAAGCGCACGTCCAGGTAGTCGCGGCCGTCTACCACCCCAGTCAGGTCAACATCGGCGGCCGGCTCGGGCCGCACCCGCCGCAGGGCCGTCAGCTCGGGATCGATCACCACCCGCTGCACGTTCTGGCCCTCGGCGCGCACCTCCCCGCCCGTGAGCGAGGCCAGCACGAACGCGGACGTGTCGCCGGGGCGATCCAGGCGCACGGGCACCTCACCCGGGTAGGGCCGGGGGCCGGGCCCCTCGGCCACGATGTCGAGCCGCACGGCGTCGTTGTCGCGCCGGGCCGCGGTGGCGCGCACCTGCAGCGTGGGGAACCCCGCCTGGCGCACCCAGCCATCGAAGAAGGCGCTCACTCGCTGGCCGGTGCTGGCCGTCAGGCTCTGTTCCAGCTCGGGGGTGGTGGCCAGCTGACCGCTGAAGGCGCGCACATACGCGCGCAGGGCCTCGTCGAAGTCGTCGGCGCCGATGGCCTGCCGCAGCATGTGAATGACGCTGCTGCCCTTCAGGTAAACGATCTCGAAGTAGAAGGGGTTGGCCCGCACGGCCTGGCCGTAGATCGGGGCGTCGTCGCGGGCCGGCACGCCGTACAGGTAGCTCAGGCTGTTGGTGCGCCGGTGGGCCTCGGCGCCCGTCACCTCGGCGTCAAAGCGGGTGGCGCTGTACTCGGCGAAGGCCTCCGACAGCCACGCCTCCTCAGCGTCCAGCACCCCCACCAGGTTGAAGAAGTACTGGTGGCCGATCTCGTGCGCCACCGTCTGGCGCACGGTCTCGAACACGGGGTCGTCGACGTCGATGAAGTAGAACACCTCGGGCAGCAGGATGTTGGCCTGCGGCCCCAGGGCGACGCCGGCCTCTGACGAGATCGGGGTCAGGCCCAGCCGCGAGAAGGGGTAGGGCACGTACAGCCGGCTGTAGGACTCGGCCACCGCCTCCGCGAGGTCGCCCAGGGCGAAGGCGGTGGGGCCCGCGCCGATGGGCGCATACACCTCCACCCGCTCGCGGGCGTCCAGGAGCGTGAAGTCGCCCACGGCCAGCGCCGGCAGGATCGTCGGCCGCTCGGTCTCGAAGCGCCAGATGTCCAGCCCCGGGCCCCGCTCGATGGGCGCCCGGGCGCCGACGGCGGCCACGCCCACGCCGCCCGACACCTCCAAGGTCAGGGCCACGTTGAAGCGGTCTGTGAGCGGGAACTCGACGCTGAGCGGGAACCAGCCGATCTCCACCAGGTGCAGGAAGGGCCCGCCCGCGATGCAGCCGGTGGGATCGTCACACACGGGGGCCAGGTCGACGTCCATCACCAGGGTGAGGGTCTGGCCGGGCACCGCCTCGACCCCCAACTCGATGATCAGCTCGCCGCTGTCGGCGAAGCGGTCGAAGGCCAGCTCGCGGCCGTCGAGGGTGATGCGGCTGGGGGCGTAGTTGAGGGCGACCAGCGGCAGCACCGTCCCGAAGGGCGCGAGGACCTCCAGGGTGAGCTCGAAGCGGCCGCGGTCGGGCAGCCGTGGGCCGTCGATGGGCAGCACCGCCGACAGCCGCGTCAGATCGTAGATCCCCGCGTCGTCGGGCTTGGCGAGCCCGGGCGCCGTGGCGGGCAGGCTGTGCCCCAGCCACTGGCGGCGCAGGCGCTCGCGGGCCTGCAGCGCCGTGGGCTCGGCGAGGGCGGGGCTCGCGGCCAGGGCGAGGGCCAGCAGCGGCGCGGCGAGGCGCATGACCCGCTGGGGCCCGCTGGGCGCATCGGGGGGGGTGGGGCGGCTCATGGCGCCACCGCCTGCACGCGCACGGTGCCGCCCACCCAGCGCACGTCCGGGAGATCGTCATTGCGCAGATCCCGCAGGGCCCGGTGCCGCGAGGGCACGTCGATGCGGCCCTCGCCGCGGCCCACCAGCCGGAAGGTCAGCTCGGCGGCGAGCTGCGGCGGGTCGACCCGCACCAGGGCCACCCGGCCCGGGGCGATCTCGCGGATGATGACCTCGGCGCTCTCGGCCGGCGCGCTGGCTTGCAGCGTGAGCAGGTTGGGATCGTAGGCCAGGTGCAGCGCGAGCCCACCGGCCAGGGGCGCCAGCTGTCGGGGCACCTGCACAGCCAGC
>JAUHVS010000839.1 GCA_030424955.1 bacterium
CCCGAGGCTGAGGCGCCGGTCGAGGCCGCACCCGAGGCTGAGGCGCCCAAGCCCAAGGCGAAGGCCAAGCCCAAGGCGAAGGCCAAGTCCAAAGCGAAGGCCAAGTCCAAAGCGAAGGCCAAGCCCAAGGCGAAGCCCAAGGCGAAGGCGAAGCCCAAGGCGAAGGCCAAGGCCAAGGCCAAGCCTAAGGCCAAGGCCACCCCGAAGGAGCCGTGAGCATGCGCCCCCTGTACATCGCCCCCTCGATCCTGAGCGCCGACTTCGGCCGGCTGGCGGACGAGGTCCGCGCCGTGGACGCGGCCGGCGCCGACTGGATCCACCTGGACGTGATGGACGGGCACTTCGTGCCCAACCTGACCTTCGGGCCGGCCATCGTGCGGGCCATCCGGGGGGCCAGCGCGCGCTTCTTCGACGTGCACCTGATGATCACCGATCCCGACACCTACGCCCCGCAGTTCCGCGACGCCGGCGCGGACGGCATCACGGTGCACGTGGAGTCGGGGCCGCACCTGCACCGCAGCCTGCAGGTGGTGCGATCGACCGGCGCGCGGGTGGGCGTGAGCCTCAACCCGCACACGCCGCTGTCCACCATCGAGCACGTCTTGGATGACGTGGATCTGGTGCTCCTCATGACGGTCAATCCGGGCTTCGGCGGGCAGGCCTATATTCCGGCAATGACCAACAAGATCAGGGCCTTGCGCACTATGATTGAGGGGCGCGGTTTGGATGTTGACATTCAAGTCGACGGGGGCATACAGTCCGGCACCGTTTTGGAGGCAGCCTCCGCCGGAGCCAACGTGTTCGTGGCGGGATCAGCAGTCTTCAAAAAGCCGGATTACGAGATCGCCATCCGGTCCCTTCGTGAAGGGGCCCAGGCAGCTCGGACCTCCGGCAAGAGTGGCGGGGCGTAGCGCAGTCTGGTAGCGCACTTGCTTCGGGAGCAAGGGGTCGGAGGTTCAAATCCTCTCGCCCCGACCACGTGAAACCGGCTGCCTTATGGGCAGCCGGTTTTTTTTTGCCTGGCGTCTGCGGATCACGGGATCCGGCGCACGCGAGCCCGATCCACACCGCCTGATCCACACCCCCACAGCGAGCGCCCGCTCGGCGCACCTCGCCGGTGCCCGCAGCCAAGCCTGGCGTAGCCTCAGGCCGCTTCAGCCGTCGTGTCTGTGATGGGTCGGGCGCGCCCTGCGCCCAGGCCCCGCGGCTACCGCAGGGACAGCCGCACCGCGTCGAAGCGGGGCTTGCCCTCGATGCCCCGCAAGATGCCCATGACCTCGGCCAGGTGGGTCACGGTCATGTCGGGCAGCGGGTAGATCAGCGCGGCCTTGGTGTCGCCGTGCTCGGCCATGAGCTCGTCGAGGCGCTCGCGCAGGGCCTTCAGGTCCAGCAGCCCGTCGTCCTCGCGGCGCGGCAGGATGCGGGGCTCGCCGCTGAGCACCTGGTCGGCCTCCTGAACGGTGACGTGGAAGCCCCGGGTGCGGCCGATGCGCAGCACCAGCACCTTGCCCGGCTGCTTCTGGGACGCGGCCTGCAGGCCGAAGGGCAGGCCGCCGAGGCCGCCGGCGTTGCGGGCCACCAGCAGCAGGAACTGGTCCACGCCGCCCTTCACCCCGGCGTAGGCGATGCGCAGCAGGTCCTTGACCTCCAGATCGCCCGGCAGGCCCAGGGCCAGCGGCTGGCCCGTGGGCAGCTGCTCGCGGGACAGCCGGCGCGACAGGGCGGCCACCCACTCGCCGGCGTCGTCGCTCTGCACCATCGTGTCGCGGATGAGCGTGCTGGGCAGGCCCGCCACGGGCCCGAAGCTCGCCTGCAGGCCCTCGGGGCCGCCGGCGATCCAGGCGCCGCCGTCGGTGAGCGCCTCGGGGCCGCTCACCACGGGCAGCTTGGCCTGCCCCGACTCGAGCTGCTTCTCGATGCGCACGTCCCAGCTGAGCGAGGCCGGATCGGGCGCGGTGGGCGCGGGCGGGGCGGGGGGCGCGGGCGGCGTCCGCAGGCCGAACCACCACCCGGCGAAGCCGCCGCCGCCGAGCACCAGGGCCAGCACCAGGATCATCGGGCCGCGGCGGCGTCGGCCGCGGGTGGGGGGCAGGGTGGGCCGGCGCTGCTCGCCGTCGATGGCCTTGATGGCCACGTGGCGGCCGCTGGCCGCGCGGGGGGCCGTGGGCTTGGCGACGGTGTCGAGGGCGGCCGTGGCCATCAGCAGATCGCCGGGCGGCTCGATGGCGCGCGGGGTGGGCAGCTTCGGGCGCGGGGCCGGCGGGGCCTCCGGGGCCAGATCGGCCTCCAGGGACTCGATGAGCCGGCCGGCGTCGTCCACGGCGCCCAGCACCCGGGTCCGCCCGGCGCGGGCCGGGAACGGGGTGCCGGCCCGCGGCGGCCGGGCGGCCGGGGCGGGCGGCGGCTCGGCCGG
>JAUHVS010000057.1 GCA_030424955.1 bacterium
GGACCCCTCGGCCTGGGACGGCGCGGTGTGGCAGGCGCTGAACTTCGCCGTCGATGACCCCCACTACTACTGGTACGACTACCGGACCGAGGGCACGGGCACCCAGGCAGCCTTCACGGCGCGCGCCGCTGGCAACCTGAACTGCAACGCCTCGTACTCGACCTTCGAGCGCGTCGGCGGCGTGAACCCCGAGACGGGTGGCGTGGTCGGTGGCTCGGGCATCTACCAGTTCCGCCCCTTGGAGTGAGCCAGGCCCCGTCCAGCTTCTGGACAGCCTGAACGCAATGGACGCCACCCTCGGGTGGCGTTTGTTGTTTCTGCGGGGCGTCGGGGCTGGCACGCCCCCTGCTCAGGTCGGCCTCCACCCAAGGAGGCTTCCCATGAACCGACTCAAGACCCTCGCGCCTGAAGAACGCCCCCGTGAGCGCATGCTGCGCATGGGCCCGCATCAGGTGGCCGACACCGAACTGCTGGCGGTGCTGTTGGGGACCGGCCGCGGCCGGGTGGAAGACGCGCTGGCGCTCGCAGAGCGCGTCTTGGCAGAGCTCGACGGCACCGACGGCCTCGCCGCTGCGCCCATGGCCCGGCTCCTCAAGATCAACGGCATCGGCCCGGTGAAGGCGACCCGTATCCGCGCGGCCTTCGAGCTGTCGCTGCGGGCGGGGCCCGTCGAACCCCCAGAGCACCCGGTCGATCCGTTTGCGGATCTGGTGGAGCGGATGCGGGGGCAGGTGGCGCCCAGCGATCTCGCGCTGCTGGCGTGCAGCGCAGCCCCCGACGCCGAGACCATCCCGCTGGCCTTGGGCGAGGGGCTTGGGCCCCGGACGCGGCCGGGCGCGCTCCTCGTTCGCCTCCTCGGGCACGGGCCCGGCCCCTGGCGGGTTGCGGTCGTGCGGGGCGGTGGACCGCCCACGGCGGCGGAGCGCGAGGCAGGGGCACGCCTGATGGCGGCCGCCGCGCTGGTGGGCGTGCCGGTCGACGCGGTGCTGGTGGTCAACCGCTCCACCCACTGGCTGGTGTCCGATGAGGCAGCCTGAGCCGCCGGCTGCGCGCGCGGGCGGTCAGAAGCGGCTGGGCTTGCGCCGGGCTGCCCGGGCCGGCACCGTTTGCGACATGGGATGGCCACACAGCTTTTTCGGACTCGCGTGCGCGGCCCTGGCTGGCAGCCTGGTTGGTTGTGGTGGCGAGGTGGAGGTCGAGCGCCTGATCGTCCGCCCGTCGCTCGAGGACTACCAGCGCCACATCCAGCCGCTGCTGGTCAGCATGCAGTGCAGCCTGCCCAGCTGCCACGGCACCACCTTCGTGGGCGAGGTGCGCGTCACCGCCGAGCCCGACAATGAGGCGATCTACCGCGACTATCAGGCCCTGAAGGCGGTGGTTGACCTCAACGATCCCGAGGCGTCGGTGTTGACCGCGCGGCTGCTCGTCGGGGCCGCGGGCGCGACCCACGTGCCGCTGTGCTTCAAGTCCACCGAGGACTGCAGCTACCGCAAGCTGATCGCGTGGATCGCGTGGGACGGCGAGGGCCCTGGCCCAGGGGATCTGGCGTGCGATGCGGAAGGCGAGACATGTTTCCGGTAGTGGCGCGTGTGCGCGAGGTCGGGCCGGTCGGCGGGCCTGTGGCCTGTCCCTTAGAACCCGTAGCGCGCCCCCGCGGTGACGGTCAGCAGCCGCTCGGTGGTCTCAGCGCCAAAGACCGACGCCGCGCGGGTGCCCTCGCCCGTGAAGCGCAGGCGCTGCTGGTGCCAGTCCACCACGAGGGTGGCGCCCCACTGGCCCGCGAGCGCCACCGTGCCCTCCAGGCGAGCGCCCAGCGCCAGGAAGTCCGTCGGATCACCCGAGTCGTCGGGGCTCTCGCGCACGAAGAAGGGCAGGCCCACCCGGCCCGCAGCGCGCAGCCACAGCGCCTCGCCGAGGATCGGCCACTCGACGCCGGCGGTCAGCTCGGGTCCGGCGGCGGTCTTGCGGATCAGCACCGACGGGATCTGGTCGGGGGTCGTCTCGTGCATGAGGTGCAGCCCTGCCCCCACGAAGGGCGCGAGGGCGGTCGTCGATGCCCCCAGGTGCCAGCGGTAGCGGGCGCCGAGCGCGACCTGGTGCACGTTGTAGGCGAGGCGCACGCCACGCTCGGCGTAGTCCAGGTCGCTCCCCAGGCCAAAGGTGCCCTGCGCAAACACGCCCAGGTGCTCGTCCGGCCAGAGGTCAACGCCCATGGCGACGACGGGCAGGCCGTACACGCTGGCGCCAACCTTGGCGGTCGGGGCGTCCAGGCGCAGGCTGCCGCTCGTGGCGCCCAGCGCGGCCCACACGCCCTGGCGGCGTCGGGCGCGGTCGAAGGCTTCAATGGACTCCGCTGCGAGGGGGGCGCTGGGCCAGGCGCAGGCGGCGCTCAACGCGACGAGGAGGAGGCGGTGCATCGGCCGATGCTAGCGGTCCGTCTGCCGGCACGCCAGGGCGCACCGGGGCGCGCGGCGGCGGAAACGAAGGCGAGCAAGCGCTGGGCGCGTCACCCACTCAGCGTGTGGGCCTGGCTGGCCCTGGTGCTGCTGTGCCTGCCCGTGGCGGGGTGGGCCGCGCCCGCGTTTGATCCGCAGGCGGCCGTCCAGACCCACCTCGGGCTGTTCCTGACGGTCCCCACCCGCCGCGACGAGGGCGAGCGGATCCAGCTCACCCGCGACCGCCTCGAGATCTGGTTCCTCAAGCCGCTCGGCACGGCACCAGACGAGGCGGTGTGCGACGGCCTGCGGTGGCTGCTCACGGGGCGGCTGGCCCAGAGCGCGGGCGCGCACGCGCTGTTCCAGGCGCTCCCGGGTGTGCAGCAGATCACGCTGGTCTTCTATGCGGTCGAGACGGAGGTCGCGCCAGAGGGAGACGGGCACTATCGGCAGCGGCGCAGCGCGGCCCCGCAGGCGCGGTTCACGATCAGCCGGGAGCGTGCGGCCTCGCTGAACCCGAAGCAGCTGCGCTCGACCCTCACCGGCGCACGCTGCGTGCCCCTGGGCCGCCGGCTGGTGGATGAGCTCTGGCGTCGGTAGCCAGCAGCGCGCTGCGTGAGCCGATGCCGAATCGCCTTGGCGCGCGGGGCCCAGGGTTGCGGGTCGCCGGTGAAGCACCGTCTCGTCGGCTTCGGCTGGGCCGCACCGCTCGACGCGGTGGCGTCAGCGGTGGGCACGGTAGGCGGGCGTCAACGTCGACGGTGGGGCAGGTGCGGGCCCAGGGCTCAGGCGGTCGCCAACCCGTGCTGGCCGCTGCGCTCCAAGAACACGCCCACGGCTTCGCGGAAGACCTCGGTCAGCGGGTCGGCGTCGGGTCGACACAGCGCGTCGTAGTACTCGCGGCGGCGGTGGGCCGGGATGATGACCGGCGGGTAGCCGCGGGCCATCAGCAGCAAGTTGGTGAACAGGCGGACCGTGGTCCCCGGGTTGCGCCGGAACGGGTAAATGATCATCAGCCGGTGGTGGACGTCGGCCGCGAAGGCGACCGGGTCCGAGGCCATGTCGCAGCTCTCGTCGATGAACTCGAAGAGCTTGCGCAGGTTGTAGGGCACCTTGTCGGCCGCGCAGATGCGCTGGTAGTAGTCGCGGTGCACGGGGGAGTTTCGTCGGTACAGCCCGCCCCGGTCCTTCGGGTCCGGCGTCAGGATCTTGTGGATCGCCTTGAGGGCGTTCAAGGACACAGCCGACGGCCCCTTGGGGGCTTGCGCCGCCAGGAACAGGATCGCGTCGCGGTAGCGTCGGATCTGCGTCAGGAGCGGATGCAGGTAGCGGTCGAACTCGGCGTCCTTCTCGTCGAGGGCAGCCACGATCTCGGGGATCTGAAAGCGCCGCCCCTCCAGCATGTTGTCGTGGTGAATCCACGACAACATCAGCCGGCGGGGGATGTCGCGCGGGCCGTCCTCGGCCTCGGCCAGCGCGGCGGCGCGGTGCTCTTCCAGGGCGCGGATGAAGTCGATTCCCATGGTCACGCTCACCTCCTGCGATCAGAAACTCACAACCCCCTCAGGGTATGCGATTTCCGTGCCGCGGGGCAGGCGGTTGGGCGGTGGGTGCGTCGTCCGAGGCACGCCTCTCGGCCAGTGGCCGGCGGCCTGTGGGCCGCGCTTGCGGGGCGCCGGGCGGCGCCGGCTCACGGCCTCTGGGGGCGGGCGCCGATCTCGCCCGGTACAGGGCGACCGGCCTTCGCTGGGTCAGACGGTGTAGGTCTGGCGCCACTCCGGGTGGTCCGGATCGTCGCCCTTGAGGATCGCAAAGAACTTCTTCGAGATCGTCTGGGTGATCTCGCCCGGCCGGCCAGGGCCGATCTGTCGGTCGTCCACCTCACGCACGGGCGTGATCTCGGCGGCGGTGCCCGACAGGAAGACCTCGTCGGCGACGTAGAGCTCGTCCCGGGTGAACAAGCGCTCCTCTACGGGCACCCCAAGGTCGCGGGCGAGCCGGAGCACGGTGTCGCGGGTGATCCCGCCCAGGATGCTGGAGCCAAAGGGCGCGGTGATGATGCGACCCTTGCGCACCATGAACAGGTTCTCGCCCGTGCACTCCGAGACGTAGCCCTGCGTGTCGAGCATGATCGCCTCGTCGTAGCCAGCCTTCAGCACCTCGCGCTTGGCTATGACCGAGTTGACATACTGGCCGCAAATCTTGCCCTTCACCATGTTCACGTTGACGTGGAGCCGGTTGAAGGAGCTGATTTTGCAGCGGATTCCGCGGTTCATGCCCTCTTCGCCGAGGTAGGCGCCCCAGGCCCAGCCGCCCACCGCCACGTGGGTGCGGTTGTTCAACGCGCCCAGGCCCATGGTGTCGCTGCCCAGGAAGGCGATGGGCCGCAGGTAGCCGCTCGCGAGCGCGTTGGCCTGCAAGGTGTCGATGCAGGCCTGCTCAAGCTGCGGGGCGGTGAAGGGGATCTCGAGCCCGATGATGTGGGCCGACTCGAAGAGGCGCTCGATGTGCTCGGTGAGGCGGAAGATGTGGCTCGTGCCGTCGGCGCGCTGGTAGGCGCGGATGCCCTCGAAGACGCCGAACCCGTAGTGCAGCGTGTGCGTCAGCACGTGGACGGTCGCCTGGCTGTAGGGCACCAGCTCGCCGTCCATCCACACGGAGTCCGCTTGCAGAGCCATCCTGACCTCCTGACTTTCTGTCCCGGCCACGCCGGAAGTTGCCGCTTTATAGCGGCGTCGCACCCAGGGCTCAACCGAGGCTCTTCATCGGAGGGAATCAAGCCGACCGGTTTTGGGTTCGGGACGGGGGCCGAGCCCATGGGGTCAAAGGGCGCAGGCGGCCGGGCGCCTGCCCCGTTGACAGGCCGCCCGGTCGAATGGTCCAACGGCCCCCCGAGGAGGTGAGCGTGATTCGCGACAGAGCGGTGGTCGTCCTGGCGGCTGGCAAGGGCACTCGGATGCGCTCCGCGCGCAGCAAGGTGCTCCACGAGGTAGCCGGGCAGGCCCTGATTCATTATCCCGTCTCCTTGGCGCTGTCCCTTGGTGCCAGCCGCATCGTGTTGGTGCTGGGCCACCAGCGCGCTGAGGTCGAGGCCTCCGTCCGGGCCGCGTTCCCCGACGCCCCCGTTGAGGTCGCCGTGCAGGCTGAGCAGCTGGGCACCGCCCACGCGGTGCTGTGCGCGCGAGCGGCGCTCGCGGACTTCGAGGGGGACGTCTACCTGCTCTCGGGCGACGTGCCGACCCTCGCGCTCCGCACCGTCGCCGCCCTCGACGCCGCGGCAGGCGACGCGCCGGTCGCGGTCCTGGGCATGCGCCTCGACGAGCCCGCGGCGTATGGGCGCTTCGTTCGAGCCGACGGCGCCCTGTCTCAGATCGTCGAGGCCCGCGACTGCACGCCTGATCAGCTGGCCATCGACGAGGTCAACGCCGGGATCTACCGCGTCGACGCACGGTTCCTGTTCGACGCCCTGGCTGGCGTCGGTCGCGACAACGCCCAGGGGGAGTTCTATCTGACCGACCTCGTCGCGGCTGCGCGGGCTGCGGGCGTCGCTGTGGCCGATCTGGTGGTCAGTGGGGACGAAGCGGCGAGCCTGACGGGCGTCAACGATCGCGCGGATCTCGCGGCGGCCGAGGCGCGGGCTCAGCAGGCGCTGCGCCAGCAGTGGATGGCCGCCGGGGTGACGATGGTCGATCCGGCCAGCGTGTGGCTCGATCACCGCGTCCAGCTGGCGTCCGACGTCACCCTCGAGCCCGATGTCACCCTCCAGGGCCAGACCACGATCGCGTCTGGCGCGCACATTGAGCGCGGCGCGCGGCTCACGGACAGCGTCATCGGGGCCGACGTTCGCATCCGCGGCGGCAGCTACCTCGAGGGCGCCGTGGTTGAGGCTGGCTGCGTGGTAGGCCCCTACGCCCGCCTGCGCGAGGGCTCGGTGCTCCGTGAGGGCGCCAAGGTCGGCAACTTCGTCGAGACAAAGAAGACCGAGCTTGGCGCGGGCGCCAAGGCCAGCCACCTGAGCTACATCGGAGACGCCGCCGTGGGCGCCGGGGCGAACATCGGGGCGGGCACGATCACCTGCAACTACGACGGGGTGCGGAAGTTCCGCACCGAGATCGGGGCGGGCGCCTTCATCGGCTCCGACACCCAGCTCGTGGCCCCGGTGCGGGTGGGGGAGGGCGCCTTCGTGGGCGCTGGCTCGACGGTCACGGGCGACGTGCCGGCCGGCGCGCTGGCGCTGAGCCGCACCCCCCAACGCAACATCGACGGCTGGGTGGCGCGCAAGCAGGCGCGCGACGCCAAGAAGGAGGCCTGAGCCATGTGTGGCATTGTGGGGTATGTGGGCGATCAGCCGTCGGCCGAGATCTTGCTCGGCGGGCTGTCGCGGCTGGAGTACCGCGGCTACGACTCGGCCGGGCTGGCGGTGTTCGACGGCACGTCGACGCGGCTGGTTCGCTCCGTCGGCAAGCTCATCAACCTGTCGCGGGCGCTGCAAGCAGAGCCGCTGATGGGCAGCCTGGGCATCGGTCATACGCGCTGGGCGACCCACGGGCGGCCCTCTGAGGAGAACGCGCACCCGCACACGGCCGGCCCGGTGACCGTGGTGCACAACGGGATCATCGAGAACCACCTCAAGCTCCGCGCGGAGCTCGAGGCTCGCGGTCACGTCTTCCGGAGCGAGACCGACACGGAGATCTTCTCCCACGCCATCCGCGAGCAGGTGGACGCCGGCCATGATCTCGAGACCGCTGTCCGCCGCGTCGTCTCCAAGGTCGAGGGCAGCTACGCCATTGTCGTCCTCAGCGAGTCCGAGCCCGACAAGCTGGTGGCCGCCAAGAACGCCAGCCCGCTGGTCATCGGGCTGGGGGAGGGCGAGACCTTCCTGGCGAGCGATGTGCCGGCGCTGCTGAGCCACACCCGGCGGGTCATCTTCATGATGGAGGGGGACCTGGCGGTCGTGACCCGCGAGGGGGCGCGCCTCAGCACCCTCGACGGTGCGCCGGTTGAGCGGGCTGAGCGGCACATCACGTGGAGCCCCTCGCAGGCCGAGAAGGGGGGCTACAAGCACTTCATGCTCAAGGAGATCCATGAGCAGCCCCGGGCGATCACCGACACGCTCCGGGGGCGGATCTCGCTCGAAACCGGCGAGGTGCACCTCGAGGATGTCGGCCTGACGGACGCGGACATCGCCGGTATCGAGCGCATCTGCCTGTGCGCCTGCGGCACGGCCTGGCACGCGGGCTTGCTGGGGCAGCGCTTCATCGAGGCGGCCACCCGCATCCCCTGCGACGTCGATCTGGCCAGCGAGTTTCGCTACCGCGATCCGATCATCGATGGGCGCACGCTGTTCGTCGCGGTGAGCCAGTCGGGCGAGACCGCCGATACCCTGGCGGCCTTGAAGGAGGCCAAGCGCCGGGGCGCTCGCTCCTTGGCGGTCTGCAACGTCATCGAGAGCAGCATCGCGCGCGAGGCGGATCACGTCATCTACACCCACGCGGGCCCCGAGATCGGTGTGGCCAGCACCAAGGCGTTCATGACCCAGCTGGTGGCGCTGGAGCTGTTGGCGCTGTTCCTGGCCCGGCACCGCGCCGCCCTGTCGGCAGCGCAGGTGCGGGCGCGCCTGGGTGAGCTCGCGGCCCTGCCGGGCCGCATCGAGAAGCTGCTGACAGACACGCAGGGCATCGAGCGCATCGCTCAGAAGTACCTGAGCGCCCGCGACTTCTTGTACCTGGGCCGGGGCATCAACTTCGCCATCGCCCTCGAGGGCGCGCTGAAGCTCAAAGAGATCAGCTACATCCACGCCGAGGGCTACGCCGCCGGCGAGATGAAGCACGGGCCCATCGCCCTGATCGATGAAGAGATGCCGGTGGTGGTCATCGCGCCCCGTGGGCCGCACTACGACAAGACCGCCAGCAACCTGCAAGAGGTGCGGGCGCGCCTGGGCCGGGTCATCGCCGTCGCGACCGAGGGCGACGACGAGGTCGAGGCGCACGCCCACGACGTCATCTGGGTGCCGGACGTGCCCGAGCACCTGCAGCCCTTCATCAACGTGGTCCCGCTGCAGCTGCTCGCCTACCACGTAGCCGACCTGAAGGGCACCGACGTGGACCAGCCCCGCAACCTGGCGAAGAGCGTGACGGTCGAGTGAGTGCGGCAGGGCCTGGCGACGGGCTGAACGATGTGCAGCGACGGGCGGTCCACCACCAAGGCGGGCCGCTGCTGCTGTTGGCGGGGGCGGGGAGCGGGAAGACCCGGGTCGTCACGCAGCGCATCGCGCGGCTGATCCGCGACGGGGCCTCGCCCGCATCCATCCTCGCGGTGACCTTCACGAACCGCGCGGCCAAGGAGATGACGGAGCGGGTCGCCAAGCTGATCCACCCCCACTCCCACGATGGCCTCATCCTCTCGACGTTCCACGCCCTCGGCGCGCGCCTGCTGCGCCAGTACGGCACCTACTTCGGGCGCACCCGCGACTTCGTCATCTACGACACCGACGACCAGCTGAAGGTGTTGGCGCAGGCGGCCAAGGATCTGGGCTACGACGTCAGCGCTGCCCAGGCCAAGGGGCTCAGGCGGGCGGTCGACGAGGCCCGCAACGCAGGCCTGGACGCGAGCGACATGGCCGCCCCCGGTGACCTCTACGACTTCGACAGCGAGGCCTTCGGGCTGCGGTACGAGAAGCTGCTGGAGCGCGCGAACGCCTTTGACTTCGGGGATCTGATCGTGCGCCCGCTGCGCCTCCTCGAAGAGGTCACCGAGGTCCGCGAGCGGCTGCACCAGCGCTGGCGGCACGTGATGGTCGATGAGTTCCAAGACACGAACGTCGCGCAGTACCGCTGGCTCAAGGCGTTGGCCCCACCGGGCACCGATCTCTTCGCCGTCGGCGACGACGACCAGTCGATCTACGGCTGGCGTGGGGCCGAGGTGGGCAACATCCTGGCCTTCGAGTCCGACTACCCCGGCAGCCAGATCATCCGGCTGGAGCAGAACTACCGGAGCGCGGGCCACATCCTGGACGGCGCCAACGGCGTCATCGAGAACAACCGCGATCGCCTCGGCAAGCGGCTGTGGACCGAGCGGGACGCGGGCGCACCCATCGAGCTCTACGTGGCGCGGGACGCCCGCGACGAGGCGAGCTACGTCGCCCGCCAGATCATGCTGCAGTGCCAGGATGGTCGCAGCCCCGGGGACTTCGCGGTCCTCTTTCGCGCGAACCACCTGTCACTCGATGTGGAGCAGGCCCTTCAGCTGCAGGGGATCCCAGCCGTTGTCGTCCGCGGGCGGTCCTTCTACGAGCGCGCCGAGGTCCGCGACGCCGTCGCCTACCTTCGGCTGCTGGTGAACCCAGCCGATGACGTGGCCTTCACCCGCGCGGTCGGGGTCCCGAGCCGGGGGGTGGGCCGCACCAGCCTGGAGCGCCTCGCCCGCGTCGCCCGCGATGCGGGCTGTCCGCTGTTCGACGCCATCGACGCCGCCACCGCGGGCCCGGTGACCGGGCGCGGGCGCACTGGCCTGCGGGCCTTCCGGACCGTCTTCGACTTCGGAGACCAGATCCCAGCTGAGGAACAACCCAGAGCGGTGCTGATGCGCAGCGGTTTCCTCCCAGCGCTCCAGGCCGAGGCGCTCCTGGGCGAGGACGAGCGCGCGCGCTACGAGAACGTCGAGCGGCTGCTGACCGCCGTGGACGACTTCCGCCAGGCGAACCCAGACGGCGGCCTGGTGGCGTTTCTCGAACAGGTGAAGCTGGTGTCCGACAGCGACGGCCTGCCCACCGAGGGCGGGCAGGTGTCCCTGTCGACCGTACACGCGGCCAAGGGGCTCGAGTTCCCGGTGGTCTTCGTGATCGGCATGGAAGAGGGCCTGTTTCCCCACGCCCGCTCGGTTCAGAGCGGCGACGTGGAGGAGGAGCGCCGCCTCGCGTATGTGGCCATGACCCGCGCGGAGGATCGCCTCTACCTGACGCGCGCGCGGGAACGCCGGGGCTTCGGCGAGACGCGGCCGGCGCAGGCCAGCCGGTTCCTCAACGAGCTGCCGGAGGGCGTCACCCGCGGCCGGAGGGAGCGCCCGGTTGGGTGGCGCCCGACGGGCAGCGCTTGGGCGCCCAGCACCCGCGGCCGTTCAGGGGCTGGGCGGGCGGCGCCACGGCCCCGGCACTTCGGGGCGAGCGTCGACGACCTGTGCACCGATCCATCCTATGACGACGTCGGCGGGGGGGGCGAGCACTGGCCACCGGGGACCCGCGTGCTGCACGCCCAGTTCGGGGTTGGGGTCGTCCGGGCGTTTCGTCCGGGCGCGAAGCCGGTGCTGACCGTCGAGTTCGAAGACGTCGGCCGCCAGAAGGTGCTGCCCCGGTTCCTGTCGATCTACGAGGGCTGAGCCGCGCTTGGCACCTGATCCGCCGGCAAACGCCAAGTCGCCGGGGGTCGGTGCCGTGGCAGGCGCCTAGTCTGGTGTTCACCCCGCGCCTGTGGCACCTTCCAGAGCATGCGAGTGGTCTGCAGCCAGTGCGGGACGGCGAACACGGTAGAGGGCCCGGGGCTCTCTGGCCACGGCGCCGTCTGCCGCCGATGCGCGGCGCCCCTTGGCGTCGCCGGTGATGACATCACCACCGGCGCGCCGCCACCCGTCCCGAGCGGGGGCGGGCACGCGTGGCTCGATGCGCTGGGGACGCCCGGCGACTTCGATCTCGGCGCACTGGCCGACGAGCCGCCACCACCGCCGAGCCCGAGCGCTGACCTCTCCGCGTTGTCGGGTCAGTCCGGGCCCGCTCGGGGGACGAGCAAGGGGCTGACGGGCGCCTTCCGGTTTGGCGCCGACGACCACCTCGCCTTTGACGAGGCGACGCGCCTGGATGGTGGCGCGGGTCCGGTCAACTTCGATCAGCGGGCCACGCCGGGCGATCAAGACTCGACGCGGGTCGTCGCCGCCCCGGGCAGCCGCCCGATGGCGCGCCCTGCCGCGCAGGCGGCGTGGCGCATCAAGGGCGATCGCGGCCTGATCTACGAGATGCAGTCCGTCAACGCGGTCGTGGCATGGCTCGAAGGCAAGCGCGAGATTCGCGCCGTGCAGTTGGCGAAGGCCGATGGGCCGTTCAAGCCGTATGACCAATACCCCGAGATCCACAAGCGACTGCAGAAGCGACCCGAGCCCGGTCGGGTTGAGCTGGGCACGGCCGCCGATCAGCCGCTGACCCTCGACCTGTCGGAGCGACCTGCGCGCCCCAGCGAGGCGCCGACCCGGCCGGCGCGTCCGGCCGATGCGGTCGACGGCAAGCCGACGCGGGAGCGGCGCAGCACCTCGGCGCGGGCGGCGGTCACCGACGACGGTGCGCTCGGCTTTCGGACGGTGCTCATGGTTGTCTTGGGCAGCATGGCCCTCTCCGCCGCCGCGGTGGCTGCCCGCCTGGCGGTGGGCGACGGCGCCACGGTGGCCGCCCCGGCCCGCGTGAGCCGGCAAGCCTTGCCGCCGCCCTCAAAGGCGCTCGCCCGCGCCATCGCGGAGTACGATGCGGGCCACTCGACTGCCGCGGCCCAGATCTTGGAAGGACTGCGCGAAACTGGGGATCCTCGGGTCGAGCGCTATCTCGCCCTGGTCCTCCATCGGACCGGCCGGGCGCGCGAGGCTCGCGCCGCGCTCGAGCGGTATCGCCAAAGTACGTTGCGGGTGAGCGGAGAGCATGGACGTCAAGTGCGAGAAGTGCGGCACTGAATACGAGTTTGATGACCGCAAGATCTCGGAGGCGGGCATCACGGTGAAGTGCACGAACTGCGGGCACCTGTTCAAGGTGGTCCGTCAGCGTGTGTCCGCTGTGCGCGCCGACGCCGAGGGCTCCAGCCGCGAGATGCCGGGGCCGCGCCGCGTGCCCTGGATGATCCGCAACGGCCGTGGCGAGGTGAAGGAGTTCAAGGATCTCGCCACGCTTCAGCAGTGGATCGCGCAGGGCAAGGTCTCTCCCGCCGACCAGATCTCCAAGAGCGGTGAGACCTGGAAGCCGCTGAGCAGCATCATCGAGCTGTCGGGCATGTTCGTCGCGCCGGTCATCCAGACCACCTCGACGGCGCCGCCCCCGCCCCCCCCCGCCACCGCTGAAGACATCATGCCGTCGGGTCAGTTCAAGCTGGAGGGGCCCAGCGACCTGGGCACGCCCAGCCCGGGCATCGTTCGCCCCATCGGGAGCCCTCTGCCAGGACACCCAGCGGGCGTTCACCTTGGGGCGCAGGCCACCCCGATGCAGACGAGCCAGACGCCGTACCCGGGGACGCCCGCCCCCAGCACGGCACCCTTCGGATCGCCCGTGTACCCGAGCACCCCGTATGAGACGGGGCAGTACCGGGTGGGCCAGGTCGTCACCGGGGCCCATCACCCTGGCGCGACAGGCTTCGGCGGAGAGCCCAGCAGCTCGACCTTCCGTTTCGAGGACGCCGGACCGCCGGGCTACGCCCGACCCGATCAGGGCGCGGCCCGCGGCTTCGCGATGGGCGTCCTGGCCACGGTGGCGCTGGCCGGGGTCGCGTACTTCGCCTACGACCAGTGGAGCGATCGCCGAGCGACGCCGCCTGCGGCCCAGCCGGCTCCGGCGGCGACCGTCCCGAGCGGATCGCTCGCTGCGCCAGCGCCCCCACCGGCCGAGACCATCGTCGGGGCGCCCGCCCAAGCAGAGGGGCTCGCAGGGCTGGGGGCGACCCTGGCTGCGGCAGAGCGGCAACTCGAGGCGCTCGGTCCGCAGGGCGAGCCCGCTCAGCGCGCAGCGGCACAGGCTCGAGCGGCCAGCGCCGCGATCGGGCTGGCGGAGTATGCGCGGCTGGCCGATCGCCCTGCGGATCTCAAGAACGCCACGGCCCACGTGGAGGCCGCTGAGGCCCTCGCGCCCGACGCGCCCGCCACGCGGCTGGCGCGCCTCGACCTCGCTCGGGTGTCCGGCGCTGTGCCCGCCGCGCAGGCAGCCTTGATCGCCGCGAAGGGCGTGAACGCGGACCCTGACACGTTGCGCTGGCAGGCGGCTGCGCTGACCCTTCACGCGGCGGAGGGGGCGGCCGAGGCGGCCAAGAAGCTCAGCGCCCTGCCGGCGGCCCTCCAGAAGGCGCCGAGGGTCCGGTTCCTGACGGCCGCAGCGCTCGCGCGGTCGGCACAGCCAGACCGCGCCCGCGCGCAGCTCAGGCTCTTGCTGACAGAGCGCCCGGACCACGAGCCTGCCGACGCGTTGCTCCGCGCGCTCGCGGCGGCCGCTCCACCCGTGGCGGGCTCCGCGCCCAGCCAGCCGGCCGCTGCTGCGACCGGCGCGGCGGTCTCGGCGGCCCCGCCCTCGGTCGCCCCTTCGGTTGCGGCCGCAGCGGCGCGTGAGGCGCCGCCTGCGGCCCGTAACGCTGAGCCGGGCGGCAACTACGACGCGTTGATGCGCAAGGGGTCCGCCGCACTCGAACGCGGCCGCACGCAGCAGGCTCGGCGCTACTTCGACGCGGCGCTGAAGAAGAACCCACGCAGCCCTGAGCCGTGGTCCAACCTGGCGTGGTGCGACCTCGATGAGGGGCAGACGAGCTCTGCGATTCGGCGCTTTCAGCAAGCGCTGGAGCGCAGCTCCCGCTACGCCGACGCCATGTTCGGCCTCGCGAACGCGT
Organism: bacterium; assembly: GCA_030424955.1. GTDB lineage: Bacteria > Myxococcota_A > Bradymonadia > UBA7976 > UBA1532 > JACKDL01. The sequence continues at coordinate 14,048 of JAUHVS010000057.1, forward strand.
TCGAGAAGTCCGGTCGCAGGGCCGACGCCGTCGCGGCGTACGAGCGCTATCTCAAGGCTCACCGCACCGGCCGACACGTCCGCATTGCCCGTAGCAAGATCGAAAAACTGCGCTGAACGCGCCGCCTGGCCGGTGCGCGGGACGCACGAGCAGGCCCTTGGAGAACACTGTGCTCGAAGACGTGTTGACGCCTGTCCGGTGGAAGGACGACGGGGTCCACCTGCTGGATCAACGCAAGCTCCCAGTGCAAGAGGTCTGGCTGGTCTGCGAGACTTGGCAGGCCGTGGCCGATGCGATCACGCAGATGGTGGTCCGCGGGGCGCCCGCGATCGGCATCACCGCCGCATACGGCGTGGCGCTGGCCGCGAAGCACGCGCCCGACGGGCTGGCCCAGGCCTTCGACGGGCTGGCTGCGACCCGTCCAACAGCCGTCAACCTCTTCTGGGCGCTCAACCGCATGCGTGCGGCGTTGGCCGACGTGCCGGCGGGGTCCGTCGAGGCGACGGCGCTCGCGGAGGCGCAGGCCGTTCATCTGGAAGATCTCGCGATGTGCCGCGCCATGGGCGACCACGGCGCCGCGCTGTTGCCGGACGGCGCGCGGGTGCTGACCCACTGCAACACCGGCGCGCTCGCGACTGGGGGCCATGGCACCGCTTTGGGCGTGGTCCGCACCGCCTACCAGCAGGGCCGCCTCGCGCACGTGTGGGTCGACGAGACCCGACCCTTCCTACAGGGCGCACGCCTGACCGCCTGGGAGTTGTCGCAGGACGGCATCCCGGCCACGGTCCTGACCGACAGCATGGCGGCCTGGTGTATGGCGCGCGGTGAGGTCGATGCGGTCATCGTCGGTACGGATCGGGTCGCGGCGAACGGCGACATCGCCAACAAGATCGGCACCTACGGCCTCGCAGTGCTCGCGCGCCACCACGGGGTGCCGTTCTACGTGGTTGGGCCGACGAGCACCGTCGACCTGGCCTGTGCGACGGGCGCCGACATTCCCATCGAGCGTCGCCCTGACCGAGAGGTCACGCACGTCGGCGACATACGGCTCGTCCCGGCCGGCGTGCCTGTGGCCAACCCGGCCTTCGACGTGACCCCCGGCGACCTGATCACCGCGATCGTGACTGAGCAGGGGGTCGCGACGGCCCCCTTCGCGCCCACCCTCACCGCGCATGTGGCCCAAGCTGGGCACCAGCGCTCCACAATCGATTGACATCAAGCGCCGGCTCGCGTAGCTTCCGGCGCTCGATACCCTGACCCCAGAGCAGGTAAGCCATGTACGCGATCATCAAGACCGGCGGGAAGCAGTACCGCGTGACCGAGGGCCAGACCCTCCGCGTGGAAAAGCTCGACGGCGAAGCCGGCGCTGCAATCACTCTCGACCAGGTCCTGTTGGTCGGTGGCGAAGGCGACGTCCGCATTGGACGCCCCTTCTTGGACGGTGTCTCGGTTCAGGCCGAGATTGCTCGTCAGGCCAAGGCGAAGAAGATCATCGTCTTCAAGAAGCGCCGCCGGTCGGGCTACCACAAGAAGCAGGGCCACCGTCAGCGCTTCACCGAGCTGAACATCAAGAGCATCACGGCCTGAGGCCGACCACGCCGGAAGGCGTGGCACTAAGAAACGAGGGACAAGATGGCTCACAAGAAGGGTCAGGGCAGCACTCGCAACGGCCGCGATTCCAACGCCAAGCGCCGTGGCGTGAAGCGCTTCGACGGTGAGACCGTGCGCGCGGGCAGCATCATCGTTCGCCAGTGTGGCACGAAGATTCACCCC
>JAUHVS010000058.1 GCA_030424955.1 bacterium
TCGATCAGCGGCTGGTGGGCGCTGACCTCGAAGGTGCTCGCCTCGACCACGTGCAGCTGGAACACGCCCCGGGGCACCTCGGCGAAGGCGAGGGCGTCGGCCTTCCAGCGCACGAGCGCCGCCACGATGTCGAGGCCGGGCTGCGGGAAGGGCGTGGGCCGAAAGCCCGCGGGCCCCAGGTCGTCGGTGCGCAGGGCGCCATACACCTCGGGCGCCGAGGACAGGCGCAGGAAGTGGCGGTCGATGCAGGTCATGCACGGCCCCGCGTCGGGCAGCAGCACGGGGCCGACGTAGGCCCGCGCGAGGGGGCCGGTGCTGGCCCACAGCCAGGGCTGGCCGGCGCGGCGCTGGGCGCGCCCGAAGGCGCAGGCGGCGGCGTAGTCGAGGGTGTCCTGACAGAAGACGGTGAGCGTGCCCGCGGTGGCGGCGTCAGCGGAGTCGGTCAGGCGGTCGCGCCACGCGGCCTCGCCGTCGATGACGAGCCGCGGCGGCTGCGGGGCGGGGGCCAGGGCCGCGGGGGCGTCGATGAGCACCCGCTCGCCGTACAGATCGCGCACCAAGGCCCGCGCGGTGTCGCGGTGGGCGTCGGGGACCGCCTGCAGGGCCTCGCCGACCGGGGCGCCGTGCTCGAAGGCGTCGAGCAGGGTCGGGCCCCAGTGGTCGATGCCGTCGCCCCGCAGGGTGTAGCGGAAGGCCTCGCCGCCCACGAGGCGCAGGACGCCGGGGGCCCGGGCGACGGTGAAGGGCAGGGCGAGCCGGGCGCGCCGCGCGTCGATGCTCATCCGGGGGGCGCCCCGACGGCGCGCACGACCGGCGCCAGGGTGTCGCGCAGCACGACCCGCACGAGGAAGTCGGGCAGGAAGGCGATCTGGGTGTCGATCAGGTACTCGACCCGGGTGCGATCGGGCGCCAGCGCCTGAAGCTGCCAGCCGCCGCGGGTGGAGAAGCGGGGCACCTGCGAGGTCCAGCGCACCTGCCGCAGGCCAGGGGCGATGGGGTGGGTGAGGGTCATGTCGAAGGGGAAGCGCATCAGCCAGAACTGCAGCGCGCCCTTCAGGGTGACGGTGCCGGGCGCAGCGCCCGACAGGGCGTCGACGCGGAAGGTGTAGAAGAGGCTGTCGAAGGCCTCCGGCAGCCGGTCGTAGTCGGTGAGCGGGCCCCACAGGGCGTCCAGCGGGCGATCGAAGACGCCCACACAGCGCACGCCCTTGGTGCCCCGCGGGCCCTCGGGCCACGCCACGACCTCGCAGCGCACGCCCTGGGCGCTGGTGGTGGGCAGGAAGGGCTCGACGGTGATGACGGTGCCGCGCCGGTACGCGATGGCGAGCCCCGCCACCGTGGCGGCGGTGATCACGGCGACCAGCAGCCGGCGGCGGGTGCGGGTCATCGGAAGATCGGCCCCAGGGTGGCGGCCGCCAGGATCGTGGCCACCAGGCCCAGCACGGTGCCCACCAGGGTGTAGCGCAGGTAGCGGCCGATGGCCCGGCGCTCCTCGTGCTCGACGTCTGGGAAGAGCCGCACCGCGTAGGCCAGCCAGGTCACGATGCCCGCGACCATCATCGAGATGGGCAGCGCGATGAGGGTGCCGATCAGCATCCCGCCGAGGGCGAGATCGATCACCAGGGTCACGCCGACCGCCAGCGCCAGGGGGATGCCCAGGCGCTTGCGGGCCCGGCGCCGCGCGTCATCCCCGGCCAAGGACGCCGCGCCCGCGACCACGGCGCCCACGGTGGTCAGGCAGCACGAGCAGCAGCAGCAGCAGGTGCAACACGCCGACGGCAGGATGACGGACTGCGGCCCGCGCTCAGGCGGGTGGCGCTCGACGGAGACAGGGGCTGGGGACGGCGCGGGCATACGCGAACCTTCGCCCGGCAGGCGCTGGGGCACAAGTCGCTCGGCTAGGGCAGCAGGTGACCCACCAAGAGCACCCGCTCGCCGGGGGTGATCAGGTACTCGCCCATGGCGATGCGCTCGCCGTGGCCGGTGGCGCGGGTGGCGGTGCCGCCCACGACGTCGACGGTCTCGATGGCCGCGTGATCGCGGACGACGCGGGCGCGCTCGGTGGGGGTCAGCGCCTTGGGCCAGGGGCCCTCGCGCAGCGGGAACAGGTCGCCGGTCTTGTGGTCGAGGGCGAAGGCCGCGAAGTGCATGTAGTCGGCCTCCATGGTGTGCAGCCAGAGGACGCGCCAGCGCCCCGAGGGGCTGACGGCCACCGACACGGCGCCGTCACACGCGTCGGCGGGCTGCCCGGCGCAGAAGGCCAGCGCGGGGGTCCCGTCGGCGCCCGTGATGGCGCTGCTGTCGTCGTCGAAGCGGACGGGCCAGCGATCGGCCGGGGGCCCGGGCGGCGTCCACGGCGGCCCCATGATGGCGCAGCGGGCGCGCGGCGGGGTGGCGGCCTGCGGGAGGGCCTCGCACTGCAGGTTGAGGCCCATGTGGGCCTCGACGGCGCCGGTCTTGAGGTCGATGGCGTAGTCGACGTTCACGTCCGCCATGTTCTCGTTGCGGTCGAACAGGCTGAGGCACAGCCAGCGGGCGTCGTCGGAGGCGCGGGCGTCGCCAGGGGACTGCAGGTCCAGGCCCACGGCGCTGTTGGGGGCCTCGGGATCGGCGGGCTTGGCCGGCGGCGGCGACACCGTACAGGCCTCGGGGGTGCCGAGGCCGGGCAGGCGGGCCACGGGCCGGGGCGGGCCCGCGAGGGGCACGTGGTAGACGCCGCCCCGCGCTCTGTGAACCGCCAGGCTGCCGTCGGGCAGCCGCACGGCCCACTGCACGGGCCAGGGGGTCAGCGTGCGCTCCACCTGCCCCCGCACGTTGATGCGGTGCACGCCATCGGCCCGGGACACGATGAGGGGCGTGGGGGCGGCGACGGCGGCGCCGCCGATGAGGGCCAGCGCGGCGAGGGCGGGGCGGAGCGGGCGAGACATGGACACCTCATCGACGCGGGATCGAGGGTGAGCATGGGTGGCGCCACGGCGGGGGTCAACGCTGGGCGCTGGCGTGGGCGCGTGGCGCCTGAGGGCAGGGGACCGGGGCCGTCGGACCGAGGGCGCGGTCTTGCAGGGGGCGGTGGCCGCGCGGCCCTGGTAGCATCGCCCCATGACGCGTGCGCTGTATCGGTTGGGGTGTGTGGTGGGCCTGCTGTTGGCCACCGCCTGTGACGATGGTGGATCCGTGGGCGGCGGCGACGCCGGGCTGCCGGGGGCCTGCTGCGCCGACGGGTGCCGGATCACCACGGCGTTGGCCTGCGGGGGGCTGTTCTTGCCCGACGCCACCGAGTGCAGCCCGGACCCGTGCCCGGTGGGCGAGGTGGGGGCGTGCTGCACGGCCGCCGGCGGCTGCGCGCTGAGCGAGGGCAACGCCTGCCTGGCGACGGGGGGCCGATTTCTGGGCGCCGGGCGCGCCTGCGGGGACGACGTGTGCCCCGCGCCCGAGGTGGGGGCGTGCTGCTCGCCCCTGAGCGCCTGCGAGGTGCTCGACGAGCAGACCTGCTTCGGGCGGGCCTGGACCTTCATCGGCGACGGGGCCGCGTGCGATCCCGATCCCTGCCCTGCGCGGGTGGTGGGGGCGTGCTGCCGCGACGGCGCCTGCGAGGTGCTCGACGCGCCGCGCTGCCGCGGCGAGTTCATCGCCGAGGCCACCTGCAGCCCCGATCCCTGCCCCCCGCCCGAGGACGCTGCGCCGCCGCCGGTGGACGCTGCGCCTCAGGACGCTGCGCCTCAGGACGCTGCGCCGGTGGACGCGGCCGTCGCCGATGGCGGGCCGGACGCGGGCCTGGACCGGGGCCTCGCGGACGCGGGGCCCCCTGATCTGGGCGCTGACGGCGCGCCCGCGGACGCCGCCGCGGCGGATGGGCGGCCCCCCGCGGACGGCGGCGCCGCGGACGCGGGCGACGGCGGCGCCGACAATGGCGTTTGACAAGCGCTAGAGCATATCCAACATTCAGAACATTCCTCATCGTGCGGGGAAATGAAGGAGGCTTGGCATGGGCCAACGCGACAGCGGGCGAAGGCGCCCAGGGGGGCGGCGCAGGGTCAGCCTCCGCCGGGCCACAGGGCTCGGCTGGGTCTTGGCCGCGGCCCTGGCCGTGGGCTGCGACGACGAGGCGCCCGCCGATCCGGGGGCCGAGGGCTGCGTCAGCGATCTGGAGTTCTTCCAGCAGCAGGTGTCGCTGCCGATCCTCGAGGCCGACTGTGTGAACTGTCACAACCCGCAGGGCATCGCGAACCAGAGCATGCTGGTGCTGGCGAGCAGCGGCGAGACGGACTACCTGCGGCGCAACCTCGAGATCCTGCGCGAGGTCGCGGCCTTCGAGCGCGACGGCGTGAGCATCCTGCGGGCCATGCCCACCAACCGCATCCCCCACGGCGGCGGCCTGCGCTTCGAGCCCGGCAGCGACGCCGACAAGGCCTTCCAGGCGCTCATCGAGCGCTTCGCGGCCCCGGTGACCTGCGAGGCGGGCGCCGGCTCGGGCTCGGGCGTGCTGGCCAAGGTGGAGCTGACGGATCTGCCGGGCACCCTGCGCAAGGCGAAGCTCCAGCTGGTGGGTGAGCTGCCCACCGCCGAGGAGCTGGCCGCGGTCAGCGGCGGGGGCGAGGCGGCCCTCGACGCCCTGCTGCTCGAGTACCTGAGCCGCGACGCCTTCTACGACACCCTGAAGCGCTGGTGGAACGACTCGCTGCTGACCGACAAGTACGCCCGCGGCGACGAGGCCACCAACCTGCTGGACGCCGACGACTTCCCCAACCGGCACTACTACCGCGAGCTCTCCGACGAGACGGAGCCCGGCCGGCTCGCCCGCGCGCACGCCAACCGCTCGGTGGCCCGCGAGCCCCTGGAGCTCATCGCCCACGTCGTGCGCAACGAGCGGCCCTTCACCGAGGTGCTGACCGCCGACTACATGCTGCTCAACCCCTTCAGCGCGCAGGCGTACGGGCTGGGCACCGGGGCCTTCGACGATCCGCTCGATCCTGAGGAGTTTCGGGAGCTTCGGGTGGACGGGCTGCCCCACGCGGGGCTGCTGACGTCGCCCATGTTCCTCAACCGCTACCCCACCACCGACACCAACCGCAACCGACACCGGGCGCGCACGGTCTACCAGCTGTTCCTGGCCACCGACATCTTGCAGAAGGCCGATCGGCCGGTGGATCCCACGCAGATCCGCGACCACAACCCCACCATGAACAACCCCCAGTGCACGGTGTGCCACGCGACCATGGATCCCATGGCCGGGGCGTTCCAGAACTGGGACGCCCGCGGGCGCTACCGGCCGCCGATGGAGGGCTGGTTCGCCGACATGCGGCCGCCGGGCTTCGAGGCCGACATGCCCCCGGCTGAGTGGGGGCGCAGCCTGCGCTGGCTGGCCGACGCCGTGGTGGCCGATGAGCGCTTCGCGCTGTCGGCGGTGCACGCGGTGTACACGGGGCTGGTGGGGCGGCCGCCGCTGCTCAACCCGCAGGACCAGAGCGATCCGCGCTTCGAGGCCCAGCTGGCCTTCTAAAACGAGGAGCAGGCGTTCCTGCGCGAGGTGACCGACACCTTCGTGGCCTCGGGCCACAACCTGAAGGCCATCATCCCGCTGGTGGTGCACAGCGCCTACTACCGGGCCCGCTCGGCCGAGACGCTGACCGAGGACGAGGCCAGCGTGCTCGCCCCCCTGGGCACGGCGCGGCTGCTCACGCCCGAGGAGCTGTCGTCGAAGCTGCACGCCACCCTGGGGCGGCCGTGGAAGGCGCGGGTCAACGACCGCGATCAGCTCACCCACAGCAGCGAGTTCCTGTTCTTCTACGGGGGCATCGACAGCGACCAGGTCACCGAGCGCATCACCGAGCCCAACGGCATGATGGCCAACATCGGGCTGCGCATGGCGCTGGACATGGCCTGCCTGGTCACCGCCGAGGACTTCAACCGCGCGCTGCCCGACCGCCTGCTGTTCCCGCTGGTCGAGGCGAGCTACCGCCCCGAGGACGACAACGGCTTCGCCGTGCCGCTGGCCGAGGACGCCATCCGCGCGAACATCCGCTACCTGCACCAGCGGCTGCTGGGCGAGGTGCTCACCCCCGGCCACCCCGAGGAGGACGCCACCTTCGAGCTGTTCCTGCAGACCTGGCGGGAGCTGTTCGCGGGGCTGCGCAACGACCAGATCAGCACGAGCCTGCCCGGCCGCTGCCGGCACACGCGGGACTTCTGGAGCGACGACGAGCTGCCCGATGATGAGCGGCTCAACAACGACCCCGAGGGCACCCTGCGGGCCTGGCAGGCCGTCGTCAGCTACCTGCTGGCCGACTGGCGCTTCACCCACCACCAGTGAGCGAGAGGACACCGACCATGGATCGCAGAGCGTTCATTCGTTGGGCCGGCGCCGCTGGCCTGGCGGTCATGCTGCCCCGGGAGGGCCGCGCCCAGGACGAGGCCATCGACCACTTCTTCGTGTTCGTGCACGCGGGCGGCGGCTGGGATCCCACCATGCTGTGCGACCCCAAGGGCCGGCGCACCGAGGAGGATGAGGACCCCGTCAACACGTACTTCGTCGACGACATCGGCGAGGCCGGGAACCTGCGCTACGCCCCCATCGGGGACAACGCGGCGTTCTTCAATAAGCACTTCGGCAAGACGCTGTGCATCAACGGCGTCGACACCCAGACCAACAACCACGACAGCGGCACCCGCCACACCTGGAGCGGCAAGCTGGCCGAGGGCTACCCGGCCCTGGCGGCGCTCATCGCGGGGGTGCAGTCGCGCAGCAAGCCGATGGCCTTCATCAGCAACGGCGGCTACGACCAGACCGGCGGGCTGGTGGCGCCCACCCGTACGGGCAACATCGACGCCGTCAACCGCATCGCCTGGCCCAACGCCATCGACGCGCGGCGGCCTGACGGCGAGCTGTACCAGTCCGAGGCGACCCTGGCGCGCATCCAGGCCGCGCAGGAGCGGCGGCGGGGCTGGCTGTCGCAGCGGTTCGCGCTGCCCAAGGCGCAGGCCACCCAGGACGCGCTCTTCGCCGCGCGGGTGGGCAAGAACGAGGTGCGCCGGCTGGCGGAGTTCCTGCCGGGCGAGTTCGCCCGCGAGAGCCTGAAGCGCCAGGCCCAGGTGTGCTGCGCGGCCTTCCGCGCCAACATCGCCAAGACCGCCAACCTGGTGCTCGGCGGGTTCGACACCCACGGCAACCACGACGCCAGCCACAGCGGGCGCATGACCGAGCTGCTGCAGGGCATCGACTTCCTGTGGGACGAGGCCGAGCGCCAGGGCATCGCCGACAAGCTCACCGTGGTGGTGGGCAGCGACTTCGGCCGCACCCCCAGCTACAACAGCGGCGGCGGCAAGGACCACTGGGCCATCACCAGCGTGATGCTCATGGGCAAGGGCGTGCCCGGTAACCGGGTCATCGGCGGCACCGACGAGCGGGTGCGCCCCTGGACGGTGGATCCGGCGAGCCTCAGCCGCAGCGACAGCGGCGTGCGCATCGAGCCCGGCCACGTGCACCACGCCCTGCGGCGGCTGGCGGGCATCGACGGCGACGCGGCGACCCAGCAGCTGTTCCCCCTGCTCGAGGTCAGCCCGCTGCCGCTGCTCGGCTGAGCCGGGGGCTGCGTTCGGTGGCGGGCCCCACGCCCGCCCGATGACCTCACTGCGCCCCGCTGACCCACCCGGTTGACCCACCCCAGCGGCTCACCGCCGCGGGCGCCGATTGGCATGGGCAAGCGCCACGACGCGCTTGGGCGAGGGCTGCCTGTGGAGTCGGACAAGACCGCGCGGTCTCTCTTGGAGACGGCGATCGACATTGCACGCCTGGGCACCTGGCGTGCCCGGCCCGGGGCCTCGGTGTTCGAGGCGTCGGCCCGGTGCTGTGCGCTGTTCGGCTTCGATCCCAGCGGCCGGCGCATGCCCGTCGGCGAGACCTTTGACCGCATCCACGAGGCCTCCCGCGCCCGGGTGGCGGCGGCCTACGCCTGCATCGAGCGGGAGGGGGGCAGCTACGCTGAGCGCTACCGGGTGAAGCACCCGGATGGCACCGTGCTGTGGCTGGACGAGACGGCGCGCGGCGAGGTGGGCCCCGACGGGCAGGTGGTCTGGCTCGTGGGCGTCGTGCGGGACGTCACCGAGGAGATCGAGGCGCGGCGGCGCGCGGACGAGGCCGCGGTGTTGTTCGAGGAGGCCGTCGACGGGCTGCTGCTGGTGGGCGCCGACGGCATCGTGCGGCAGACCACGCCGAGGGCTGGGTGTCGCGCCCGCTGTTCCACGGACTGCCGGGCCTGCCCCGCGAGGTCGTGCAGGCGGTCCGGAGCGGCGAGCCCTGGGCCGGCGACGTCACGCTCGATCGGGCCGAGGGTGCGCTGCCGGTGGTGGTGAAGGTCAGCACGATCCCCAACAACAGCCGGCTGGTGACCATCAGCGATCGCCGCAGCCACCAGGCCGCCCAGGCTCAGCTGCGCACGCTGCTGTCCCACGACGCCCTCACCGGGCTGCCGAACGGGCGGGGCTTTGTGGAGTGCCTGGCGGCGGCGGCGCCGGTCGGGGCGCGGCGGCTGGTGCTCCTGCTGGACGTGGATCGGTTCCGGCGGGTGAACGCCGAGGTGGGCGTCGAGATCGCCAACCGCCTGCTCACCGAGGTCGCCGGTCGGCTGCGCAGCCTGCCAGACTTGCAGTGCGTGGCGCGGGTGGGGGCCGACACCTTCGGCCTGCTCTGGACCGTGGCCGATCTGGCCGACGCCAACGTGCGCGTTCAGCAGGCGCAGTCGGTGTTCGATGCGCCCTTCGCCACGGCCGGGTTGACGCTACCCCTCAGCGCGCGGGTGGGGGGGCTGGTGTCGGCCAGCGGCGACGTCGAGGTGTTGAGCCGGGGGGCCGGGCGCGCCCTCGCGCACGCGCCGCCCCGTGGCGTCGCGCTCTTCGAGGAGGACTTCGTGCCGCTGCCGACGGTGGGCAGCCTCAAGCTCGAGGGCGAGCTCCGCGAGGCGCTGGCCCGCGGTGAGCTGCGGGTGTTCTACCAGCCCCAGGTGTCGCTGGTGTCCGGCGCGCTGCTGGGCGCCGAGGCGCTGGTGCGCTGGCAGCACCCCACCCGGGGGCTCCTGGCGCCCGCACAGTTCCTGCCGGTGGCGCAGGCGGCCGGGCTCATGCCTGCCATCGACGCGGTGGTCTTGGCGGCGGCGAGCGATCAGTGGCTGGCGTGGGGCGCGCCCGGTCGGCTGGCGGTCAACGTCTGCTCGGCGTGGCTGTCGAGCGACGCGCTGCTCGACCAGATCGACGCGGCGCTGGCGCGGGGGCTGCCGGGCCCGGCGCTCGAGATCGAGATGACCGAGGAGACCCTCGCGGCGCCGTGGTCCGCCATCCGGGCTCGCTTCGACGCCCTGCACGCCCGCGGCGTCACCACGGCCATCGACGACTTCGGCGTGGGCTTCTCGTCCCTCTCCAGGCTGCGGCGGCTGCGGCCCACGCGGCTGAAGATCGACCGCGCCTTTGTCACCGGCCTGCCGGACGACGCCGACGACCTGGCCATCGCGGACCTGGTGGTGGGCCTGGGCGCCCGGCTGGGGATCGAGGTGCTGGCGGAGGGCATCGAGCGGCAGGCTCAGCTCGACGCCCTGCGGTCGCTCGGCTGCGTGTCGGGCCAGGGCTACCTGTTCGGTCGCCCGGAGCCCGCTGAGGTGTTCACGCGGCGGCTGCCGCCCAAGGCGTGAGGCCGGCCGGCGCTACTTGAGGCTGGCGACATAGTGCAGCAGCAGGTCGATCTCGGCGTCGCTGACGGGCAGCGGCGGCATGGCGGGCGGGTAGCCCCCCGAGATCTTCGCCGTCGGCGCCTTGACCGACTCCGTGAAGTAGGCGGCGTCCGCCCACAGGCTCTTGCCGTCGGCCAGCACCACCGCGCGGCCCCAGAAGCCCTTGAGGCTCGGGCCCACCAGCTTGCTGCCGTCCACGCTGTGGCACGCGCTGCAGGTCTTGCTGGTGAACAGGGCCTTGCCCTGCTCGGCCTTGGCGGCGTCGACGGCGAAGGGCCCTGGGGCGTCGCCGGCCGGGGCGGCCGCGGCCGCGCTGGGGGCCGCCTTGGCCTCCTTCGGGCTGGTGAGGGTGTCGCCGTACTCGATGCCCTGCTCGGCGATCAGCGCCATGGAACGCTCGATGGGGATGGTGACCTTGCCCTCGGCCTTCTGGTAGCCGGCGAGCCGCGACTGCGCGGTCTGCTGGGCCTGCACCAGCTCGGCCGGGGGCGGGGTCACCGGCGGCGTGCTCGGCTGGGCGCAGCCGGCGAGGCCGGCGAGGGTGAGGGCGGCGAGGGGCGCCAGGGCGGGCAGCGGAAGGCGAGCGGAGCGCATCGGCGGTCCTCCTGTGTGAGCGGCGGCGCCTGGCTTCGCAAGGATTGGGCCAACGGGGGCCGAAAAGGCGGCGCGTGCGACCGTGCATGCTGAGGACGTGCAGGGGCCGGATCAAGGCGGTTTCTTGCCGCGGGCGCGGCGCGTTGTCGCACCCGCGGGGGCCCCAGGGTCGACGGCGCGGGGTGGGCTGGTATGCTCCCGCGCGAAGGAGGCATGAGATGCAGATGTGGCGCGTGTGGTCGGTGGTGCTGGGGGTGGCGGGGCTGTGGGGCTGTGGCGGGGCGCCCGCGAGGCCTGCTGGGGGGACGCTGGATCAGCCGGTGACGGCCGGGGCCCCGCGCCCCGGGCAGAACGGCTGCATCGACTGCCGGATCCGGGCGTGCTTCGCCGCCGACACCTCGCTGACCGGGGTGCTGCTGGAGCTGGGCTTCGACACGGCCACCCAGGCCGCGAACCTGCACAAGGCGGTGCTGGCCACGCGGCCCGACGCGAACACCGCCGACACCACCCTGGTGCTGGATCCGTCGGCGGTGATGGGGGGGCAGGTGAGCCTGTCGAGCGGCGACTTCAGCCACCTGCACAAGGCGGGGCTGTGGGCGGACGCCGAGGCGGACATCACCGCCACCTTCCTCGACAGCACCGGCAGCCCCTGGGCGGTGAAGTGGCCCCTGGACGTCAAGCAGGGCGACTGCGACTGATGGCGCGCGCGGCCGGGCTGGCCCTGGCGGCGCTCCTGGCGGCGTGCGGCGCGCCCCCGCAGCGGGCGGCCCTGCTCATCGGGGTCGGGCGCTACGCCGCGCCGGCCCTCTCGCCCCTGGCCGGGCCCCCCGCCGACGTGCAGGCGGTGCGCGCGCTGCTCACGCGGCGCTACGGGTTCGACCCCGCCCACATCACCACGCTGACGGACGCGCAGGCCACCCGCGCGGGCGTGCTCGCCGGCCTGACGGCCCTGGGCGAGCGCGCGGCCCCGGGGGCTCAGCTGGTGGTGCACTTCAGCGGCCACGGCAGCCAGGTCTTCGACCGCAGCGGCGACGAGCCCGACGGCTGGGATGAGTCCCTGGTGCTGTACGACAGCGACCGGGCCGGCGATGACGCCCACGACCTGCTGGACGATGAGCTGGGCGCCTTCGTGGCCCGGTGGGCGGCGGCGGGGGCGGCGGTCACGGTGATCCTCGACAGCTGCCACGCCGGCACCGGGCTGCGCGCCGGCGGCGTGCGCGCGGCGCCCCCGAGCGGGCCGGTCGTGGGGGATGGGCCGGCGCCCGTCGGCGGCGCCGTGAGCGACCTGGGGGATGGCGGCGCGCCCTATGTGCTGGTGACGGCGGCGCGGGCCGGTCAGCTCGCCCGCGAGGTTGAGCTGGCCGACGGGCGCACCCACGGGGCGCTCACCTGGGCGCTCCTCCGCGCGCTGCAGGCGGCCCCACGCACCGCGACGTGGCAGCAGGTGGTGGCCCGCGCGGGCTTCGACGTGGCGGCGGTGTTCCCGGCCCAGCACCCGCAGCTCGAGGGCGCCGGCCGCGCGGGCCGGCCCTTCGCCGGGGCGCTGGGCGCGCCGAGCGAGTGGGTGGTCGTGCAGCCCGACGGGGCGCGGGCGGTGGTGCCGCTCGGGCAGGTGCACGGCGTGGGCGTGGGCGCTCGGCTGGCCACCCGCGGGGCGGACGGGCGCGACGGGCCGCCGCTGGTGCTCGACACGGTCACCCTCACGCAGGCCAGCGGGCCCGCGCCCGCCGGGCTGGTGGCGGGCTGGACCGCCCGGGTGGTCGCCCACGGCGCCACGCCCGAGCCCCTGCGGGTGCGCGCGGCGGATCCGGCGGTGCAGGCGGCGCTGGCGGCGTGGCCTCAGCTCGCCGTGGACGCGGCGGGCGCGATCGAGGTGCGGGCGGTGCCCGGGGGCTTCGGCGTGTTTGCGGGCGACGTGCCCCGCGGGCCCACGGCGCCCTCGGTGGCGGCGGTGGTGACCCAGGTGCTGGGCTGGGCGCGCTGGCACGCGCTGCGCCGGTTGGCGAGCGACGACAGCCTGCCGGTGGCCGCCGAGCTGACCCCCGCCGGGCCGGTGCCGAGCGGCGCCGAGCGCACCCTGGTGGTGCGCAACGACAGCGCCCGGCGGCTGTACCTCAACGTGCTGGCGCTGTCGGCGGACGGCGCCGTGGAGGTGCTGTTCCCCACGCCGGGGGCCATCGAGCAGATCGAGGCGGGCCGCACCTGGCAGGCGGCCCTGCGCTTCACCACCGGCGCGGCCGAGACCCACGATCTGCTGCAGGTGGTGTTCACGCCGGTGCCGGCGGACTTCGGCCCGGTGACCCAGCCGCCGGTGCGGGACGGGGCGGTGCCGCGGGCCTTTGGCACCCACCCGGTCGGCCGGTGGATCGCGGCCAACGCCCTGGGCGTGCGGGCGGGGGGCGGCCCCGAGGCGCTGCCGCGGGACGACTGGGCGGTGCGTGGGGTGCCTGTTTTTGTGCAACCCCGTGAAAGTTCGGCGACGGACGGTGTAAAGAGGCCCTGAGACACGCCTTTCGCGCTCGCGCTGGCCCATGGTGGGCCGGCGTGCAGCCGGTGGCCCCGCCGAGGACGCGATGACCGACCGCTCCGATGCCCAGCTCGACGCCCTGCTCCGGCAGGCGCTGTCGGCGTCCCCCGAGGCGCCCGCCGAGGCGGAGCCGCTGGACGACGCGGTGCTGGCGGACTGGCAGGCGGGGCGGCTGGACGCCGACGACGCCCGCGAGGTGGAGGGGCGGCTGGCGGCCGATCCCGAGGCGCGGGCGGTGGCTTGGGGCCGGGTGGCGTTCCCCGTCGATGACCTGCAGGTGCAGCGCGCGGCCCGGCTTGGGCCGCCCCGGCGCGTGACCGCGGGCTACTGGGTGGCGGCGGCGGCGGCGGTGCTGGTGGCCGTCGGCGGCTGGTGGCGCGTGTCGACGCCGCCCACCCCCGACTACCTGGCGGGTGAGCTGCAGGGGGTGGCGCAGGCGCTGCGTGGGCCGACCCCCACCGCCAACCCGGCCCGCGCGCCGGTGTACCCCGACAGCACGCTCGTGCTGCCCCTGCGGCCCCGCACGGCCCAGGACACGGCGCCCCCGGCGCAGGTGTGGGTGACCGCGGCGGCCGACGAGCGGCTGCGGGCGGTGCCTTTCCGGGCGG
The DNA here is from genome assembly GCA_030424955.1 of bacterium. GTDB lineage: Bacteria > Myxococcota_A > Bradymonadia > UBA7976 > UBA1532 > JACKDL01. The sequence goes on from JAUHVS010000058.1 coordinate 13,446, forward strand.
AGGCCGCCGACAAGGGCGGGCTGCGGCTGGTGATCGAGCTGGGCCCGGCGGCGCTGACGCCGGGCGAGTGGACGCTGCACGTGGTCTTGGGCGAGGCCAGCGCAGCGGCAGGGGAGGCGCTGGGCCAGGCGCGGGCGCGGGCGGGCGCCTGGTGGCACAGCCAGCCATTGGACGTGCGGGCGCTGCCCGAGCAGGAGGCCCCGCGCTGATCGCCTTCATCGCCCATCTGTTGATGGTCAAGCTGTATGGGTCCGCCGCCGACGAGTCGTTGATTCGCAAGGCGCTGTCGGGCCACGGCGGGTCGCTGCGCGCGCTGACGCGGCGGGTGCTGCCGGTGGTGCGCTCGCGGGCGGCGGCTTACCTGCGCCGCCGCGACGGGCGGCTCGGCGCCCAGGACGTCGATGATCTGACCCAGGAGATCTGGCTGAGCCTGCTGGAGCAGGACGGCAAGCTGCTGCGGGGCTACGACCACAGCCGCGGCAAGTCCCTGGAGGGCTACGTGGGCATGGTGTGCCGCCGCGAGCTGTGGCGGCGCAACCGCGCGCACCTGGCCGAGCGCCGGGGGGGCGGGGTGGACGCCGCGCCCATGGAGGACGCCCGCCACGCGGCCGCCGCCAGCCCCGATCCCGAGGCCGCCACCATCGGCCGCGATCTGCTGGTGTCCCTCGACCGCTTCCTGGCCGACGCCCTGCCCGAGCGGGGCCAGCTGGTGCTGAAGCTGGTGTACGAGGATCACCTGGGCCCCACCGAGGCCGCGCAGGTGCTCGGCGTGAACATCCAGGTGGTCTACAACTGGCAGCACAAGATCCGCGGGCTGTGTCGCACCTTCCTGGGCGACGCCGAGGCGGCCCGCTGATCGGGCGGGGCCTGCGGCGCGGGCCGGCGCGGGTGATCCTCGCCCTGGCGCCGCTGATCGGCTGCCGCGAGGCGCCCCCGGCCCCCAGCCCGCCGCCGGTGGACGCGCACCTGGTGGGCCGCCGGCTGGTGGCCACCGACGGCACCCACCAGTTCGACGCCGAGCGGCTGCCCACGGTGTGGTGGCAGGGCGACGTCGCCCTGACCGTGGCCTGCGAGACCCCCACGGGCGCCGTGCGGCCGCCGCAGACCCTCACCGCCGGCGCGGGCCGCCGGGTGCAGATCACCGACATGGCCCCGTGCACCGCGCTGACCGGCCTGCGGGCGGTGGACGCCGCGGGGCAGGTGCGGGCGCAGTGGCCCGCCCGGTGGGCCCCGACCCCCGACGAGGCCCTGGCGGCCGGCCCCAGCCCGCTGTGGGCGCCGGTGGCGCGGGCGCGCGCGCTGCAGGGCGAGGGCGCCCTGGTCGAGGCTGGGGCCGCCTGGGCCGCCGCGGCGGTCTCGGCGCGCACGCTGGGCGCCCGCAGCGAGGTGGGGCGCCGGCTGCGGGCGGCGGCCTGGACCGCCGAGCAGACGCTGCGGGTGGGCCAGATGGCGGCCTGGGTGAGCGAGGCCGCCACCACCGACGACCCGGCCAACGATCCCGAGGGGCACGCCCGGCTGCGCTACACCCAGGGCAACCTGGCCCGGCGCCTCGGGGACTTCCGGGGCGCCCGCGCGGCCTACCGGGCCGCGGCCGACGCCCTGCGCCAGTACGGCAAGGCCGCGACGGCGGCGGTCATCGACGAGGCCCTGGCCCTGCTGCTGGTGGAGGTGGGGGATCTGCGGGGCGCGACGGATCGGCTGGCCGCGGTGGCGGCGACCCTGGCCGAGGCGGGCCCGGCCGCGCGCACCCGCCTGTCGCTGAACCGGGGCTGGGTGGCGCTGCTGCAGGCCGAGCAGGGTGGGCACACGCTGCCAGCGGCTGAGGCCCACCTGCGGGCGGCCCTCGAGGGCTACCAGGACGCCCCGCTGGACGCCGCGAACGTGCACGTCAACCTGGCCCGCGCGGCGCTGCTGGCGGGGCGGACCCGGGCCGCCGCCGATCACCTCAGCACCGCCGAGACCCTGGATCCCGCCGGCGCCGGCCCGGGGGCCGCTGAGGCCCGGCTGCTGCGGGCGCGGGTGGCGCTGGCCCAGGGCCAGACCGCCGACGCCGCGGCGCGCTGCCGGGCGCTGGCCGAGGCCGAGGGGGACGGGGTGCCCGTGGACATGCGCTGGCGGGCGCTGGCCTGCGTCGGGGCGGCGGCGCGGGCCGAGGGCGATCCGGTGGCGGCCTGGGCGGCCTGGCAGCGGGCCCTGGCCGAGGTGGAGCGGCTGGCCCAGGGCACGTCGCTGCGCCTCGGGCGCGGGCAGTACCTGGCGGCGCGGCGGCAGCTGGTGCACTCGGCCATCGAGGTGCTGCTGGGGGCCAACCGGGCCGCGGACGCCTTCGAGGTGGCCG
>JAUHVS010000840.1 GCA_030424955.1 bacterium
TGCCCAAGCTGATCGTGCTGTCGAGCGCCAACGTGTATGGCCCGCGGCCCGACAACGACCAGTTCCTCACCGAGGACGCGCCGCTCATGGCGGCCGAGGGCTTCTCGGCGATCCGAGACCTGGTGGCCGTCGACCAGGTGGTGCAGAGCGCGTTCTGGAAGTACCCCGAGCTGAAGACGGTGGTGCTGCGGCCCGTGCACATCCTGGGCGGCGTGCACAACGCGCCGAGCAACTACCTGCGCCTCGACCGGCCACCCCGGCTGCTGGGGTTCGACCCCATGGTGCAGGTGGTGCACGAGGTGGACGTCGCCCGCGCCATCGAGGCCGCCCTCGCCCCCGACGTGCAGGGCATCTTCAACATCAACGGGTGCGCGCCGGCGGCCCTGAGCCGCCTGCTGGAGATGGCGGGGGGCACGCCCTTCGACTTCCCGCACTTCCTCGCGAAGCCGGTGGTGTCGGCCCTGTGGAGCGCGCGGCTGACCAGCTTCCCGGCGCCCGAGATCGAGCACCTGCGCTACGTGTGCATGGTGGACGGCAGCCGCGCCCGGCGGGTGCTGGGCTACACGCCCCGCTTCGATCTGGTGGAGACCATGTCGCACCTGCGGCTGACCAAGGCCGTCGCCCACGCCTGACCGGCCGGCCGCGGCTCAGTCGGGCGGGTGGTAGGCCACGCCCCAGGCGGCGCGGAGCCACGCGCCCCCCTGCCCATCCAGCACGATCTGCGCCACGCCGGGGCCCGGGATGCCCGCCGAGCGGCCGAGCCGGGTGGGCGCGCCGCCGCCATCGATCCACAGCCCTGTGGCGTCGCCGATGCGCACCCGGGTGGCGTCTGCGGCGATGGCCGTGGCGGGGGCCTGGACCCCTGGCACCGGCACCCAGCCCCCGGCTCGCCAGGTCAGCGCGCCGCCAGCGCCAACGACCCAGGGGCGCCCGCGGGCCCACACCAGCCCACCCCAGCGCGGGTCGAAGCCCGTCGGCAGCGGCTGGGCGGCGCCGTCGGGCCCCGTCAGCGTGTCGGCCGACAGCACCCACAGGCCACCGGCGTCATCCAGGGTCAGGGCCCGTGGATCGGGGGCTGGGGCGGCGGTGATCTCGGGCACCGCTTGGGGGTCGGTCCAGCGCAGCACCGCGCGATCCGTGAGCAGCCAGGCGCCTGCGCTGTCCGCCGCGACGTCGCGCAGCGCGCCGACGGTCAGGCGCTGGGGGGGCCCGCCCGGCGGCCAGAGCAGCCCGTCGCCGTCGACCCCTGCGCACCACTGCCGGGCCAGGCCGTCGCGGGCGCAGCGGCGGGCGCGCAGGTCGATGGGGGCGTCCAGGGCGGCGGGCGCCGCCACATCGGCCCGGAGCCGCTGGGCAATTCCTTTTCCGGCCCGGCCCTGGAATCCGCCCTGGCCGGCAAGTACACGCCGATCAAGGCGGCCCTGCTGGACCAGAAGGTGGTGGCCGGGGTCGGCAACATCTATGCCTGCGAGGCGCTGCACCGCTCCGGCATCTCGCCGCGCCGGCTGGCCCTGAACGTCTGGGGGAGCCGGGCGGAGCGGCTGGCCGAGGCGGTGAAGACCGTGCTGACGGAGGCGATCGCCGCGGGCGGCTCGAGCCTGCGCGACCACCGCCAGGTTTCGGGCGAACTCGGCTATTTCCAGCACACCTTTCGGGTGTACGATCGCGCCGGGGAGGGCTGTCCGACCCCGGAATGCGGCGGCACGGTGAAACGGCTGGTGCAGTCCGGGCGGTCCACTTTCTATTGTCCCCGCTGTCAACGCTGAGGTAGAAGCCGGCGCCATGAGCCTGCCGTTCCGACGCGCCAAACCGTCCGCTCTCGCCGTTCTGGCGGTGGCGGTCCTGCTGATTGTCCGCTTTCCGGCCATGGCCGAGGGACAGTTTGTCGATGGCATCGAGGATCTGCCCCTGATGCCGGAACTGCAGAGCGTCCCGGCCGCGAGCGTCGATTTCGACGGGCTTGCCGGCCGGATCGTCGTCGCCTTCGCCGAAGGCAAGGTAGCCATGGAGGATGTCCGTGCGTTCTACGACGCCACACTGCCCCAGCTCGGCTGGGACAGGCTGGAGGCGGATCGCTGGGCGCGCGCGGGCGAGGAGTTGAGTCTCGACGCGGTGGCGGAGCGGGGCGGACTGGTTGTCCGCTTCGAGCTCGTGCCGCGATGATCACAACCGCCGCCGTCCTCCGGGACGGCCGGCGTGACCCGGGAGTGGCCGTGATGGCTTATGAGAACATTCTGACCGAGACGCGCGGCAATGTCGCGCTGATCACCCTGAACCGCCCGAAGGCGCTGAACGCCCTGTCCTCGCCGCTGATGGCGGAGCTGGGCAAGGCGCTGCTGGAGGCCGATGCCAATGCCGAGATCGGCTGCATCGTCGTCACCGGCAGCGAGAAGGCCTTCGCCGCCGGC
>JAUHVS010000059.1 GCA_030424955.1 bacterium
GATCTGGCGGTGCCTGACCTGGCCCTCCGGGACATGGCGGCGCCGGACATGGCCGCGCCTGACCTGGGCACACCCGACATGGCTGCGCCCGACATGGCTGCGCCCGACATGGCGGCGCCTGACATGGCTGCGCCCGACATGGCGGCGCCCGACATGGCACCGCCGCCGCCACCGGTCCCCGTCATCAACGAGATCAGCTGCGCCGAGGGCTGGGTTGAGCTGGGCATGCTCGACGGCCGGGGTGGGGTGCTGGGCGGCTGGTGGCTGTCGGATCGCGCCGTGGCGGCCGACCGGCGGCTGAGGTTGGACCCCTGGGCGGTGCCCATCGGCGGCTTCCTGCGGGTGGATCTGCCCGCCGATGCCTTCGCTGAGCCCTGCGCGGGTGGCTTTGTGTACCTGGGCAACGGGGGCGGCCCGCAGGCTGAGGTCGACGTGCGGGCGGTCCCGGCCATCGGCACCCTGGGCCGCCTGCCGGACCGCGATGGCCCGTGGCAGGCCACCGCGCCGACCCCCGGGGCACCCAACGCGCCGCTCGCGCTGGGCCGGCCCGTGCTCAACGAGGTGGACTGTCGCGGGCGCGACTGGATCGAGCTCTACAACCCCAGCGCCGACGCCGCGGATCTGACCGGCTGGACCCTCACCGATGATCCGGCGCTGCCCGAGCGCGCCTACGGGCTGCGCGGGGTGCTGGCGCCTGGCGCGGTGCTCGACGTGCGCGAGTCGCAGGACGGCGGTCCGGGCTTCGACTTCGGCATCGCGTGTGGGGGTGAGGCCGTGTGGCTGATCGATCCGGCCGGCGAGGTGGCCGACACCATCGCGCCGCCGGAGCTGCTCGACGACACCACCTGGGGGCGGCTGCCCGACGGGGACGGCCCCTGGCAGGTGACGGCGCCCACCCGCGGCGCCCCCAACGCGCCCTACGTCGACGTGCAGGCCGAGTTCTTCGATCCCTTCGTGATGCACACCGTGGCCATCGACGTGGGCGCCGACGGGCGGGCGCGGCTCGACGCCGATCCGCGGCAGTACGTCGGCGGGCTGGTGCGGGTGGATGGCGGCGAGCCCCAGGTGGCCGGCGTGCGGCTGAAGGGCCGCATCGGCAGCTTCCGGCCGCTGGACCGCAAGTCGGGCTTCAAGCTCAACTTCGACTTCGGCGTGGACGGCGGCCGGTTCCTGGGCATCGAGAAGCTGGCGGTCAACAACATGGTGCAGGACCGCTCGAAGGTGCACGAGTGGGCGGCCTACCGCCTGTTCCGCGCCATGGGCGTGGCCTCGCCGCGGGTGACCTACGCCCAGGTGACCTTCAACGACGAGCCCTACGGCCTGTACGCGCTGCTCGAGGTGATCGACGGGCCCGCGCTGGACCGCTGGTTCCCGGCCACGACGCACATGTACGAGGGCGCGTATGGCCAGGATCTGTTCGCGCAGCACGTGCCCGACCTCGACAAGGACGCCGGCGACGCCGATCGCGAGCAGCTCTGGCGGCTGGTGGATCTGCTGGACGAGACGCCCATCGAGGAGAGCTTCGACGCCACGCTGGACCTGATCCACTGGCCGCAGGTGGTCGCCGCCATGGCGACGGAGCTGTGGATCGGCCACTGGGATGGCTACGCGCCCACCCGCAACAACTACTACCTGCACTTCGACGGCGACGAGCGCCTGAGCCTGATGCCGTGGGGCACCGACCAGACCTTCTCGCGGCGCATGGGCTGGTACGAGGGCCGCGGGCGGCTCAAGGACGTCTGCCTGGCCGACCGCGACTGCAAGGCCCTGTGGGACAACGCCCAGGTGGAGGTGGCGCTGCACGTGCTGGCCCTGGACCTGGCGGCCGGCGTGGGCACGCTGGCCGAGTGGCTGCGGCCGCACCTCGAGGCTGATCCGCGGCGCGAGCACGATCTGGGCGCGATGGACAACGAGGTCGCCAGCACCCAGCGCTTCCTGCGCGACCGGGTGGCCGCGCTCCAGCCCGTCATCGACTGTGTGACCGCCGAGGACCGGGACGCGGACGACGACGGCGCCGACTGCCTGGTGGACTGCGACGACACCGACGGCACGCGGTTCCCGGGCGCGCTGGATGTGTGTGGCGACGGCATCGATCAGGACTGCAGCGGCTACGCCGACGACCACCCCGACTGCCCTGACTGCCAGCCCGTGCTGCGCGGCGATCACCGCTACCTGGTGTGCCCGGCGCCCCGCACCGCGGCCGAGGCCGAGGCCCGCTGCGCCGCCGAGGGCGCACGCCTGCTGATCGTGGACACCGAGGAGGAGGGCCGGTGGGCCCACCACGAGGCCCAGCGCGCCCGCCCGCAGCCCTACTGGGTGGGGCTGAGCGATGCCGCCGAGGAGGGCACGTTCACCTGGGCCGACGGCAGCCCCGTCACCGTGAGCCGCTGGCTCGGCGGGCAGCCCAACGGCGGCGCCGACGCCAACTGCGTGGTGATGAGCGAGGGCGACGAGGGGCGCTGGAACGACCAGGCCTGCGAGGCCCGGCGGGGCACCGTGTGCGAGGACGTCTGCGTGGGCGATCCCGACCCCGACGGCGACGGCGTGACCGCCTGCGGGGGCGACTGCGCGCCGCAGGACGCCACCGCCTACCCCGGCGCGCTGGAGCGCTGCGGCAACGCGGTGGACGAGGACTGCGACGACGAGGTGGACGACGAAGACGTCTGCCCCCGCTGCACGCCCTACGCGTGGCGGGGGCGCACGTACCACGTCTGCACCTCGCCGCGGGACTGGGCCACGGCGCGGGCTGCCTGCCAGGCCATCGACCTGGACCTGGTGGTGCTGGCGAGCCCCGCGGAGCACGACGACGTGCTCGGCCGCGTGTTTGCGCAGGGCATCGGCACCGTATGGATCGGCCTGGGCGACCACGCCGACGAGGGCCAGTTCGTGTGGATGGACGGCACGGCGCCGACCTATGGGCGCTGGCGGCCGAACGAGCCCAACGACTTCGGGGCCGGCGAGGACTGCACCCAGGCCATGGGCAACGGCTGGAACGATCTGTTCTGCGACCGCCCGCTCGCCTTCGTGTGCGAGGCGCCCTGCGATCCGCAGACGGATCTCGACGGCGATGGCGTCGTGGGCTGTGGCGTGGACTGTGACGATGGCGACGCGCTGATCGGCGCCGACTGCGCGGGGCCGGCCGCGCCCTGAGCGGGCGAGGCGGGGCCGGGCGCCGGCTCAGCAGGCCGGGCGCCCTGGGTGGGGCTCAGCCCTGGGGGGCGCCACCACCACCGCCACCACCACCGCCCCCGCGGCGACGCCGGCGGCGTCGGCGGGGCGGGCCGTCACCGCTCGGCGCGGCGCGGTTGCCGTTGGGCTCGGCGCGGTTGCCGTTGGGCTCGGGCGAGGCGCCGGTCGAGGCGCCAGCCGCACCGCCGCCACCGCCACCGCGGCGGCGGCGACGGCGCTGGCCGTCCGGGGCGTCGCCCGTCGGCGCCGGCGCGGCCGCGCGGGGCTCCGCGGGGGTCGAGAGGCCCCGGGGCGCGTCGACGGGGGGCCGGTGGCGGCCCTGGTGCGCGCCCTTGCCGCCCTGGTGGGCCACCCGGCCCCGGGGCCGCGGGATCGCCCCCGCGAAGTGCCACGGGTGGTCGGTCACCTGCTCGATGCGCTCGCCGATGAGCCGCTCGATGTCGTTGAGGAAGTCGCCCTCAGTCTCGTCGCAGAAGGCGATGGCGACGCCGCCCCGGCCCGCCCGGCCGGTGCGGCCGATGCGGTGCACGTAGCTCTCGGGCTCGTTGGGCAGGTCGTAGTTGAAGACGTGGCTCACGCCCTCGACGTCGATGCCGCGGGCGGCCACGTCGGTGGCGACCAGCACCCGGATCTCGCCGCTCTTGAAGCCGTCGAGGGCGCGGACGCGGGCGTTCTGGCTCTTGTTGCCGTGGATCGCCGCCGCCGAGATGCCCTCTTGGTCGAGCTGCTTGGTCAGCCGGTTCGCCCCGTGCTTGGTGCGGGTGAACACCAGGGCGCGATCGATCTCGGCGTCGCCCAGCAGGGCCGCCAGCAGCCGGCGCTTGTCGTTGCGCTGGCAGAACCACACCGACTGCTCGATGCGCTCGACGGTGGTGGAGGCCGGCGTGACCTCGACCCGCACGGGATCGCGCAGGAAGGTGCGCGCGAGCTTGGCGATGGCCGGGGGCATGGTGGCCGAGAACAGCAGGTTCTGCCGCTCGGTGGGGAGCACCGCGAGCACCTTGCGGATGTCGTGGATGAACCCCATGTCGAGCATGCGGTCGGCCTCGTCGAGGATGAAGTACTCGACGTTGCGGAAGTTGATGTGGCCCTGGCCGTACAGGTCGAGCAGGCGGCCGGGGGTGGCCACCAGGATGTCGGTGCCGGCGTGCAGCTTCTTGACCTGGGGCGGCTGCTTGACGCCGCCAAAGATCACCATCGAGCGCAGCTGCAGGTAGTTCGCGTAGGCCGAGAAGCGGTCGTGGATCTGCGCGGCGAGCTCACGGGTCGGGCTCAGCACCAGGGCGCGGATGGGGCGCCGGCCGGCGCCCACGGGGCGCTCGGACAGGTGGTGGAGCACCGGCAGCGCGAAGGCCGCGGTCTTCCCGGTGCCCGTCTGGGCCACGCCCAACAGGTCGCGGCCCTCGAGCAGCACGGGGATCGCCTGCGCCTGGATCGGGGTGGGGTGGGTGTAGCCCTCGTCGGCCACAGCGCGACGGAGCGGCTCGACGAGGCCAAGCTCGGCGAAAGAGACGGTGGATTGGCTCAAGGATGGCCCCTGCCAGCGGAGGGCGCTGCCAATGGGGCAGCGCGAGCGGCGGACCATAGTGGCAAGGCGAGGTTGCGTAAAGGCCGGGCCGCGGCGCGGGCCCGGCCCGGGGGCTCACATCTGGGCGAAGGCGTCCGTGTAGAACCCGTCGAGGATCGCCATGTGCTTGTGCTCCACGACCTTGCGCTTGACCTTCAGCGAGGCGGTGAGCTCGCCGTCCTCGACGGTGAAGTCCTTGGGCAGGATGTGGAACTTCTTGATGGTCTCGAACCGGGCCAGGCCAGCGTTCAGCGCGTCCATGGCCTTCTGGAACTCGGCGATGACCTTCTCGTGCCGGCTCAGATCGGCGTAGCTCAGGTCGCTCAGGCCGTGATCGCCCGCCCACTGCTTGATGGACTCCTCGTCCATGGTGAGCAGCGCGGTGCAGAAGTTGCGGCTGTTGCCGTGCACCACGATCTGGCTGACCAGCGGGCACAGGGCCTTGAACTGGCCCTCCAAGGCCTGCGGGGCCACGTACTTGCCGCCCGAGGTCTTGATGAGGTTCTTGATGCGGTCGGTGATGCGCAGGTAGCCGTCGGCGTCGAGCTCGCCCTTGTCGCCGGTGTGCAGCCAGCCGTCCTCGAGGGTCTCCTGGGTGACCTCGGGCAGGTTGTAGTAGCCGCGCATGACGCCGCGGCTCTTGAACATGATCTCGCCGGTCTCGGGGTCGATCTTGACCTCGGTGCCCGGCAGGGCCGGGCCCACGGTGCCGAACTTGTTGTGGCTGGGCGGGTTGACGAAGGAGGCCGCGCTGGACTCGGTGAGGCCGTAGCCCTCGAGGATCAGCAGGCCCGCCGCGTGGAAGAACTCGGCGATGTCGCGGTTGAGCGGCGCCGAGCCCGAGATGAAGAAGCGCACGCGGCCGCCGAAGCGGGCCCGCAGCTTGCTGAAGACCAGCTTGTCGGCGACGGCCAGCTTGACCGCCAGCAGGCCCGCGGGCTCTTTGCCGGCCTGCTTGAGCTTGCTGACCTCTTTGCCCACGGTCATGGCCCAGCGGAAGATCTTGAGCTTGAGGCCGCCGGCCTCCTTCGCCCCCGCGATGACCTTGTTGTAGACCTTCTCGAAGATGCGCGGGGCGGCCGCCATGAAGGTGGGCTGCACCACCGCCAGGTTGTCGATGATCTTCGGGATGCGGCCGTCGATGGCCGTGGGCACGCCCAGGTGCACCGCGATGGTCTCGAGCACCTTGCCGAAGCTGTGGGACAGGGGCAGCCACAGGAACTGCTTGTCGGCCGAGCTCAGGATGTTCATCTGCTCCAGGCCCTCGCCCGTGAACAGCCAGCAGTCGTGGATGAGCTCGACGCCCTTGGGCTGCCCGGTGGTGCCCGAGGTGTAGATCAGGGTGGCCAGGCGGTCGGGCGTGATGCGGTCGATGACCGCGTCGTACTCGTCGGGCGAGGCGGCGTCGTAGGTGGCGCCCTTGGCCTCGAGATCGGCCAGGGTCATGATCCAGCCGTCGTCGCTGGCCTTGCCGTTCATCACCACCACGTGCTTGAGGGCGGGCAGCTCGGCGCGCTTCGAGAGCAGCTTGGCGATCTGGCTGTCGTCCTCGGCGATGCAGATCACCGAGCCGGAGTCCGACAGGATGTACTGGCACTCGTCGGCGGTGTTGTTGGGGTAGATGGTGGTGGTCGCGCCCCCGGCACAGTTGATGCCCAGGTCGGCGTAGAGCCACTCCACCCGCGTGCCCGAGAGGATGGCGACGCGCTCCTCGTCCTGCAGGCCCAAGGCGCGCAGGCCGCTCCCGATGCGGCGGACGGTGTCGCCCACCTGCGACCAGGTGGTGGTCTGCCAGCGCTCGTTGGCGTCGGGGTAGCTGAAGGCCTCAGCGTTGGGGGTCTTCGACACCCGAGTGCGGAACATGTCGGCGACTGAGCGGTAACCCAACGGTTGCCTCCCTTCCTCTGGCTGTTTTCCTGTCGGCGTGAGGTTCTTAGCGCGCTTGCGGCGGGGCGGCAAGCCGAACGGGTGGTAGAGTTTGGGCGCTCCGTGAAACCGGGCCGTCACAGAGGGAGGGAAAGCATGCGGGCGTTGCTCAAGGCCGACGATGAGACCATCGATCGGGTCCACGATCTGCTCGGCCAGCGGGCCGCGCTGGAGACGCTGGAGGCCGCGGTCGCGCGCGTGCCCACGCCCGCGTGCGTGGCGGTCTACGGGCCCTGGGGCAGCGGCAAGACCACGCTGATGCGCTCGATGCACCGCACCCGCGCCGAGGCGAAGCGGCCGAGCGTGTGGTTCGATCCGTGGCCCTACGAGCGCACCCACGACGTGGTGGGGCCGCTGCTGCAGACCGTGGCCCGGGAGGCGGCGGCCGACGGCCAGCGCCGCGAGGCCCTGCTCGCCAAGGCGGGCAAGCTGGTGCGCTACCTGGCCCTGCTGGGCCTGCGCATCGGCGCGGTGTGGGCGGTGGGCGGCGACGTGGGCAAGGCCCTGGGCGGCGAGAAGATCCCAAAGGATCTCTTGGACTTGCGGTCGCACCACGGCGGCGATGACGTGGCCGGCGTGCGCGCCGAGTTCACGGCGCTGGTGGATCTGGCCCTGGAGGGCGCGCCCGCCGACGCCCGGCTGGTGGTGTGCCTGGACGACCTGGATCGCTGCCTGCCCGACAGCGTGGTGTCGCTCATCGAGGCGGTGAAGCTGCTGCTGTGCGGCCTGCCCGGCACCCGCGCGGTGTTCGTGTTCGCCCTGGACCGCCGGGTGGTGGGCGAGGCGATCCGCCAGCGCTACCCGGGGAGCACGGGCTTCACCGGCGAGAACTACCTGGAGAAGATCTTCGATCTGGCGCTGGAGGTGCCGCCCGTCGCCCACAGCGATCTGAAGCAGTTCGTGGTGCGGCAGCTGACCGCCCTGGCCGGCGACGTGGACGCGCTGACGGCGCCCTTCGGTAGCTCGACCAGCGGGGGCCTGGAGACGGTGCTGGAGGTGCTGGGCCTGCCCATGTTCGACAACCCGCGGGTGATCGGCCGGGTGCTCAACCGCCTCGCGCTGCTGCTGGCGGCCGACGACCGGCGGGCGGCCCTCGGCGCCGTGGACGACCCCGTGCGGCTGCGGCGCTGGCTGGTGTGGCTCGCCGGCGCCGAGCGCTACCGGGGCTTTCGCTACTACGTGCGGCACGCGGCCGACGCCGAGATCAAGGGGCTGGAGGGCGTGCGCGATGGCGCGGCGGCGACCCTGACCCCCGAGGGGCAGCGGCTGGTGGGCTCGCCGGGCTTCGGGCGCTTCTTGAGCGAGCTGTTCCGCGGCGTCAGCCTGCGCGAGGAGCTGCAGGGCTCGCCGAGCGGGGCGCTGACCACCGTCGCCGACTTCGACCACCTGCTGCGTGCGGCGGGCCTGTGAGCGGGCGCCCGCGGCTGCGCTGGCTGCACCTGGGCCAGCTCGCGGTGGGCATCGACGGCCCCCCGCCGGCCTTTGAGGCGCTGCTGCGGGCCTTCGGGCCGGGCGGGGCGCTGGCGGATCGCCGCCCCGACCTGATCTTGCTCACGGGGGATCTGGCGCGCACGGGGGCCGAGGCGGAGTACGTCGAGGTGGCGACGGCGCTGCGGGCGCTGTCGCGGGTCACCCAGGTGCCCCTCGGGCGCATCGTGTGCGTGCCGGGCAACCACGACGTCGATCGCAGCCGGGTCAGCCGGCGCTTCTCGCTGGAGGTGCCCGACGCGGCGGCCACCGCCGAGTTCTTCGGTGAGCGCGAGGACGTCGCCGTGGCGCTGCGGCGCTTCAAGCCCTTCCTGCAGTTCCACCAGCAGCTCTTCAACGACCTGCCCGACGCCGACCGGCCCTTCGTGGCGCGGCGGCTGTCGGTGGCGGGGGTGAGCGTGGGGCTGGTGGGCGTCAACAGCGCGTGGCTGGCCCACGAGGATGGCGCGGCGGGGCGGCTGGTGGTGGGGCGGGCCCCGCTCGCGGCGGCGGCGGCCGAGGTGTCGGCCGAGGGGCCGCCCGATCTGGTGCTGGGGCTGGTGCACCACCCGCCCGCGCTGTGGGCCGACTTCGAGCAGATCGACGTGCAGCCGCGCTTCGAGGCCACCTGCGATCTGATGCTGCACGGGGCCGCCGCCCACGGGCCGGGGGGGCGCTGGCTGGGGGCGCCCGCGGTGTCGCAGGGGGCGGTGTGGGGGGATCTGCACGGGGACGCCGTGCGCTGGTCGCCGCTGACGCTGGGCCCTCGGGGCTGGCAGGTGGGGCCCGAGACCCGGGTGCCGCTGCCCCGCGCGCTGCCGTCGCTGCAGGCCGCGCCGCCGTCGAGCGCCCAGGCGAGCCGGCGCCCGCCCGACGTCGAGGGCTACCTGCGACACGTCGAGGACGAGTGGGGCTATGTGCTGCTCACGGGGCTGCTCAAGGATCGCGCCCAGGCGGCGGTGAGCGTGCGGTCGATCTATGTGTCGCTGCACAGCCAGCACCCGCTGGTGGACGGCCCGCTGGCCCACGGGCCGGTGGAGGCCCTGCGCCGGCGGCTGCTCACCACGCCCGACGACGCCGGGCTCGACGGCGAGACGCTCGCGGCCCTGCGCGCGGCGCTGGCGGCGGTGGGGGTGCCCGCCCACGCCATCAGCGATCGGGGGGCGCTGCACGCCTGGCAGCGGCTGCGGGCCCAGCCCGAGCGGGACTTCGACGCGGTGGTGCACGGCCTGCAGACCCTGGACCTCGAGCTGGCCATCGCCCGGGGCCGCAAGGTGCTGGTGCAGGGGGATCCGGGTACGGGCAAGAGCACCACGCTGCAGCACGTGGCGGTGGCGCTGGTGGACGCCTGGCGCGGCAAGCCCGAGGTGGCCGAGTCGCTGGGCTTCGAGCACCCGTTCCCGCTGCCCATCCTGGTGCCCATGCGGCGGTTCTGGACCTGGCTGACCCTGCGCAGCGAGCGCTTCATGGCGGGCGGGGCCGGGCTGCTGCTGGACTACCTGCGCGCGACCCTGGCCCACCACGCGGGGGGCGACGGCTGGATCGAGCCGGCCCTGAAGGCCGGGCAGGTGGCGGTGCTGCTCGATGGCCTCGACGAGGTGCCGGTGGCGCTGGATCGCGAGCGGGCCGCACGCTGCGTGCGCGACTTCGTGCGGCAGTACGAGGGGTGCTGGTACGGCGTGACCAGCCGGCCCGCCGGGCTGGGGCCCGCCGAGCGGCTGGCCCTGGAGCGCGCCGGGCTGACCACGGTGCGGGTGCAGCCCCTGGAGCCCCCGCAGATCGAGCGCTTCGTGCAGGCGTGGTACGCGGCGCTGATCCCAGACGGGCGGGAGGCGCGGCGCAAGGCCCGGGACCTGCTGGATCGCATCGCCGACAACCCGCTGACCCGCACGCCGATCACGCTGATCGCCATCGCCATCGTGCACCACACGCTGGGGGATCTGCCGCAGCGGCGCGCGGAGCTGTACGAGCACTGCGTGCAGGCGCTGTGCGGGCGCTGGGACGACGGCAAAGAGGAGGCCGGGGCCCTGCTGGCGGGCGGGCTGCCCCGCGGGCTGAAGGTGCAGCTGTTGCAGCGGCTGGCCCACGAGATCCACCAGGCCGGGGAGGGCGGCCAGACCCTGGAGCGGGGGCCGGCGCTGGCGCGGGTGCGTGAGGTGCTGACCGGCGCCGACGCCGCCAGCGACGAGGCGGCCCACGACCTGGTGGACCGCCTGGGCGCGCGCTCGGGGCTGCTGGTGCCCGACGGGCAGCGGGGCTGGCGGTTTCGGCACCTGACCTTCCAGGAGTACCTCACCGCCCGCTACCTGTGCGCCGAGCGCGAGGACGCGGCGGCCGAGCTCGCCCGGCGGCTGCACGATCCGCGGTGGCGCGAGGTGGTGCTGTTGGCGGTGGGCTACCGCGCCAAGGACTCGGCGGTGCAGGGCCGCCGCCTGGTGGGGCTGCTGTGCGCCGCCGCCGATCAGCGCCGGGCGCCCGCGGATCGGGCCCGGGCCTTTGGCGTGGTGGCGCAGGCGCTGCTCGATCTGGCGGCCTACCGGGTGGGGCAGCTCGACAGCCTGATGGCCCAGCTCGCGCCCCACTGTGTGGCGCTGCTGGCCGATCCGAGCCAGCCAGGGGACGTGGACGCGCGGGTCTGGATGGGCGAGGCCCTGGGCCTGCTGGGGGATCCGCGGCTGGGCTGGGCCGACGACACACACCTGATCCTGGTGCCGGACGGGGACTACACCACCGGCGATCCGGGCGGGGCCCACGAGGCGCCGCTGCGGGCCTGGCACGTGCCGACCTTTCGGGTGGCCCGCTACCCCGTCACCCGGGGGCAGTACGCGGCGTTCATCGACGCCGGCGGCTACGCGGATCGCACGCTGTGGGCCGCGGGGGGCCCGCCGTCCCGGGGGCTGGGGCAGTACCGCGCGCAGCTGGCCGAGCACCCCAACCACCCGGTCACCGAGGTGGACTGGTTCGAGGCGTGCGCGTTCTGCGCGTGGCTCAACCGGCAGCAGCCGCGGCGGGACGGGCTGGTGTGGCGGCTGCCCACCACCGCCGAGTGGGAGAAGGCGGCCCGCGGTGGGCACGCGCTGGCGGACGGGCGGCGCAACCCCGCGCCCACCCGCCGCTACCCGTGGGGGGACGCCTGGCGGGCCGACGCGGCCAACTGGTGGAAGGTGCGCGCCCGCGACGAGACCACGCCCGTGGGCTGCTTCCCGGCCGGGGCCGGGCCCTACGGGGCGCTCGACCAGGCGGGCAACGTGGACGAGTGGTGCCTGGACCCCGATCCCGACACGGGTGGGCGGGCCCTGCGGGGCGGCTACTTCCTGGGGGCCGCGGTGGTGCTGCAGGTGTGGTGGCACAGCAGCGAGGAGCCCGACTGGCACAGCGACGGCGTGGGCTTCCGGGTGGTGGCGGGGGCGCCGGTGGATCTGGACGATCCCTCGGGCCTCAGCGAGCCGTCGGTGCTGGCCGACGACTGAGGCCCGTGGCTCGGCCTCAGAACGTGCCGCTCGCGCCGAGCAAGGCCCCACCGGCCGTGGGCTGGACGCCCACCTGGGTCCCGGCAGGCCCCCGGCGCCGGTGGCCGTCGGTGTCGAAGAAGCAGAAGTACACCGCGCTGGCCACGCCCGCGCCCACCAGGCCGCCGACGGTGACGTCCAGCGGGTGGTGGCGGTTGTCGGCCAGCCGCGACCACACGACGTAGCTGGCGCCGCCGAGCACGGCCAGGGCGCCGGCGCTGGCGCCCACCCGCGCCCCGGTGGTGGTGCCATCCCGCCAGATGAGGCGGCCTCCCAGCTGCAGCGCCAGGTAGGTGGCCGTGCCAAAGGCGGTGGCCGAGTGGCCCGAGAAGAAGCTCTTGCGGCCGTCCTTGAGCAGGCTGCCATCGCGGCACCCCGCCTGGGTGTCGCCGGCGGGGCAGCGGCTCGCGTAGTCGGGGCGCAGGCGCCCGACGGTCACCTTGCTCAGCTCCGTCAAGGCCAGGGTGACGGTCAGCATCTCGACGTAGCCGAGGGCGCCGTCGTGGGCTGACCAGCCCCGGTGGTCGCCCGGCTGGCCCGCGTCGCTGAGGCCGATCAGGGCGCTGGCGGCGAGCCCCCCCACGAGGACGCCGGCCATGGCGGTCTCGCTGACCCGCTGGCGCTGCGCGAAGGGCTGGCTGATCTCGGCGGGGGCCGGCCCGCTCGCGGGGACATCAGGGCCGATGAGCGGGGTGTCGTTGGGATCGACCTGCGTCAGCAGGCCCAGGGCCAGGCCGCTGCCGCCGATGACCGCGTAGTGCAGGCCGTACTGGCGCCAGTAGCCGGGGGCGTCGCCGTCCGGCGCACCCAGGGCGGGCGCGCTGCTGACGGTGAGGCCGAGCAGGATCAGCGCGGCGAGGCCGCCGCGGGCGACGGCGCGCAGGGCGAGGGGGCGGCGCATGGCAGACCCAGAGGTGAGGGGACAGGGGGGCTGCGTAGCACGCGCGGGCTGGGATCTGAAAGCGGGCGCGCCCTGGGCGCGGGGGTGAGGCCGGCGGGGGCGCCGCGCGGGCTACCGGCAGCGGGCGTGCCCGTGGCGGGTGGCGCCCCCGCTCGGGGTGTCGCAGGCCCAGTCGCCGTCGTCGCAGCGGGCCCAGCGGCAGGTGCCGCCGCAGGCGTCGTAGGCCATCTGCACGCACTGGCCGTCGGGCACGTCGGCGCTCAAGGTGCGGCTGTAGCAGCTCGCGCGGGGATCGGGCTCCGGGGCGGGCTCCGGGGCGGGCGCCGGATCGGGATCGGGGGCCGGCGCGGGGTCGGGGGTGCGGGCGGGGGGCGGCCCGCAGGTGCCGTTGCCGTGCAGCTCGCTGCAGTCGCCCACCTCGGTGCACTGCCAGGTGCCGTCGGTGCAGCGGGCCCAGTTGCAGGTGCCGCCGCAGCGCTCGTAGGCCATCTGCACGCACTGGCCGTCGGGCACGCGGCGGCCCAGGGTCTGGCTGTTGCAGTCGGCCGGCCCGCGGTTGGCGGGCGCGGCGGGCGCCGCCACCCGGCCCCCGAAGAAGGGCGTGCGCTGCCGCGCGGCGTCGGGGGTGAGCTCGATGTGCAGGTGGTCGTGGTGGGGGTGCGCGCCGCTGTAGTAGCGCGCCTTGCTGCCGGCGCGGCGGCTGCCGCTCCAGATGGTGCGGTCCCAGATCACGAGCTGGATGCCGATCTGGTCGGCGTTGGCGATCAGCCAGTCGCCGATGGGATCGCCCAGGTCGTTATCGGCGGCGCCGCGGTCGAGGGGCACGAAGATGTCGAGGGCGCGGCCGGTGCCGTGCACCGACATGCCCGAGCTGCCGCGGATCTGGCGGCAGGCGTAGCCCTGGAAGCTGCGGGCCCCGGCGAAGTTCTCCACCAGGTAGCGGCCCAGCGCCCGGGCGCCCGCCGTGAGGCTGCCGCTGCAGTTGCGGCCGCCGCTCCAGCTCGGGGCGCCGGTGTAGGGCACGTAGCGGTCGCCGCCGTTGGCGGGCGGGAGCCAGCGGCCGGCGCGGGCGGCCTTCTCGGCGAGGCTGCCGGTGAGCGCGGTGGCGTCGTCGTGATCCTCGGCGAACTGCGGATCGTCGTCGTGGCCGGGGTGGGCGCCCTCGGGGCGGCGCTCGGCAAAGAACTCGAGCCGGGCGAAGTCGAGGGCGCCCGGGCCCCGCAGCCGCAGGGCCTGCGCCGGCCGATCCACGTTGAGCACGGTGGCCACGTGGGGGGCCTCGCCCACCAGGGCCGGCAGGGGGGCCCACGGGCTCGCCGTGCCGTCGGCGTACTCGGCGCGCCAGGTCAGGGTGCTGGGATCGTCGGTGGCGAGCACCAGATCGGCGGCGGTCCAGGTCTGGGACGGCACGAAGCGCGCGAGCCCGTCGGCGAAGCCGGCGGTCACCTCGGCGCGGTCGCGCAGGTACATCAGCTCGCCGGCCGCCTCGGCGTGGCTGGCCTCGCGGATGGTCTCTTCACCCTGGGTGAGCACGGCCTCGCCGCACCCGGTCAGGCTGGCGGTGGCGAGCAAGCCCAGCAGGGGCAGCGCGCGCCACAGGCGGCGGGCCGGGCCGCGCGGCGACAGGTGGTGGTGGCGTTGCATGTGATCGATCCCCCCGGGGCGGTCTGGAAATCCTCTCATTCTCCACATGAACAGCAAGTTCCGTGCCCTTCCACCGAGCGGCGCGCGGCGGCGCGGCGTGGTCCCGGGGCGCCCGCCCGCTCGCCGGGTGGGGCCCACGCGCTGGTGCCCCTGAGCCCCATGTGACCCGGATGTCCCACCGGGGCTGGCCTTGCATCGCCCCGCGGGCGCTCACAGACTGGCGCCATGGGCAGATCGCTTCGGCACAGCATCCTGCGCGCCGCCGGCCTGTGCCTGCTGGTGGGGTGGGCCCTGGCCTGCGATCCGCTGCAGCTGCCGGGCGATCTGGACGGGGCGCCACCGGAGACGGGCCCGGAGGCCGGGGCTGGCCTCGACGGGGCGCCCGACCGTTCGGTCGCCGATCAGGGCCCGCTGGACCGCGGCGCCCCCACCCCCGACCAGGGCCCCGATGCGGCCGTCATCACCTGCGCGGTGTCGCCCACGGAGGTGCGCGTGGGCCCCTTCGCGCCGCTGGTGCTGGCGGGCCCGCCCGGGGCCGAGATCCGCCGCTGGACCTGGGCCGTCGAGGCGGCGCCGCCGGGGGCGCGGCCGCAGCTTGCCGAGTTCTTCGACGATCAGGGTGGGCTGCGCCCCGACGTGGTCGAGACCCCCGAGATCACCTTCGTGGGCGATCGGGTGGGGGCCTACACCGTGGCCCTGTCGGTGTGGGGGCCGGGGGGCGTGAGCCTGTGCCCGCCCCTGCGGGTGACCATCGAGGTCGCGGCGCCCGAGGGCCTGTACGCCGAGCTGACCTGGACCTCGCCCTTCGACCCGTGCGCCACCTGCGACGCGGGCGTTGATCTGGACCTGGTGCTGGCCACGCCGGCCGCGGACGCGTGCTTCGGGCGGCAGTCGCCGACGGCGGTGCGCGCGGGCCAGGCGGCGGACTGGCCCCCCCTCGACAGCCCGGCGGGCGATCCGCGGGGGCTGGCCATCAGCGACGATGGGCTGGGCGTGGAGGCGGTGCA
The DNA here is from genome assembly GCA_030424955.1 of bacterium. Lineage (GTDB taxonomy): Bacteria > Myxococcota_A > Bradymonadia > UBA7976 > UBA1532 > JACKDL01. Next base: position 15,211 of record JAUHVS010000059.1, read on the forward strand.
GGTGCGCGACGCGCCCCGCGATCAGGCCTACGCGGTCGCGGTGTGGGTCTACGACGCCAAGATCGGGACGGGGCAGCCCGGGCCCGAGGCGGAGTGGCCGAGCGACGCGGTGCTCAGCGTCTTTGTCGACGGCGTGCGGTTGGGCGAGTACGGGGCGCGGCTGACCACCACGGGCGAGGTGCAGCGCCTCGTGGACGTGACGCCCTGTGTCGGCGCGGCGTGTGTGCCGGCGGTGACGGTGCGGGGGGTGGCGGGGGTGTGGGGCACCTGCCCTTGACCGGGCAGGTGGTGGCCCTGTGTGCCGTAACCGGCAGGGGCAGGGGGCCGCTCAGCCCCCCGTCGCGGGCACCCTGCTCGCAGGCTGTTGAAAAGCGCTCCCATCGCCAGTGTCATCGCCGAAATCGCCGGCTCCGGCGTTGCCGCGTCCTCGAC